>NZ_JBFBAZ010000042.1:0-64430 GCF_040682475.1 Hamadaea sp. NPDC051192 | reverse complement strand
TAACTGTGGTGTCGCCGGTGTGTCATCACTGGAAACTCCATGATCAACGCCGCGGCGGGGGCAGCGCCCTGGGGGCAACGCCCCGGGGGCGGCGCGCGGCGGGGCAGCGCGCGCCGGGGCAGCGCGCCGCAGCGGGCAGCATGGCAGGGGGATGGCAGGCTGGGGGCGTGGCCCGTCTGCTCGTCGTGCACCACACGACCTCACCCGTCCTCCAGGAGATGCTCGAAGCCGTGCTCGGCGGGGCGCGTACGGATGAGATCGAGGGCGTCGAGGTGGTGACCCGGCCGGCGTTGGCCGCGACCGTCCCCGATCTGCTGGCCGCTGACGCGGTGCTGCTCGGCACTCCGGCGAACATCGGGTACATGTCGGGGGCGCTCAAGCATTTCTTCGACACGGTCTACTACCCGTGCCTCACCGACAAAGTCGGGCTGGCGTACGGGCTCTATGTGCACGGCAACAACGACACCTCCGGAGCGGTGCGAGCGGTGGAGACCATCGCGGGCGGCATGTCCTGGACGCGTACGCGGGAACCGGTGGCCGTCGTGGGTGCGCCCGGGCCGGCCGATCGGGAGGCGCTGTGGGACCTCGGCGCGGTCACGGCGTACGCCGCGAGTTTGACCTCAACCTGACTTGACGTGGTCTGATCGGCCCATGGGGTTCGAAGGGATGCGGGTCGTGCTCACCGGCGGTGGGCGTGGACTGGGACGACGGCTGGCGGGGGAGTTCGCTCAGCGGGGCGCGCACGTGTTCGTGTCGGCGCGGGACGAGGCGGCGGCGAAGGAGACCGTCCGCGGGATCGAATGGGCGGCCGTGGGCTCGGCGTCGGCGTACGCCTGCGATCTGGCGCAGCCGGCCTCGGTCGCCGAGTTCGCCCAGGCGGTGGCGGCGCGGACCGATCAGGTCGACGTGCTGATCAACAACGGGGCGGCGTACCTGGAGGGCCCGGCGGACGACGAGCGGATCGCCGAGACGGTGCAGGGTGCGGCGACCGGGACGATCCTGCTCACGGAGAAGTTGCTGCCGCTGCTTCGGCGGTCCGACCGGCCGGACGTGGTGAACGTCGTGTCCGCCGCCGGGGAACCGGGCCACCATCGGTCGGCCGCCCATCCCGCGTTCTACGCCGCCAAGCACGCCCAGGCCGGGTACGCCGAGATCCTCTCCCATCGGCTGCGGCCCGAGGGGATTCGGGTTGTTTCCCTTTTCCCACCCGATTTCGTGCAGGACGGCCCGCGTACGGCGGGTTCTCCGCTGACCGCGGCGTCCGTGGCCGATTGCGTGCTTTTCGCGGTGGGCCAGCCCAGGGACTGCTTCCTGCGTGAGTTCCGCTTCGAGCAACTCTGAGCCGCTATGTATTTCGGCGCACGGACGGTAGCGTGTGCCCGTGAACCTCGCCGCTGAGCTGACCCAGAGCCTGTCGAGTCAGGTGCTGGCGTCGATCCCGAGCCCTTCCGTCGCCGTGTGGAAGGTCGGGCCGATCCCGATCCGGGCCTACGCGCTGTGCATCATCGTCGGCATCATCGCCACCGCGGTCATCTCCGACTACCGCATGCGGCGTCGCGGCGCTCCGCGCTGGGCGATCCTGGACATCGCGGTCTACGCCGTCCCGTTCGGCATCATCGGCGGCCGGATCTACCACGTGATCACCTCGCCGGAGGCGTACTTCGGCGACGGCGGCGAGCCGATCAAGGCGCTCTACATCTGGGAGGGCGGCCTCGGCATCTGGGGTGCGATCGCGCTGGGCGCGCTCGGTGCCTGGCTGGCCTGCAAGCAGATGGGCCTGCCGCTGGCCCTGGTCGCCGACAGCATGGCGGTGGGTCTGCCGGTCGGGCAGGCGATCGGCCGGCTCGGCAACTGGTTCAACAACGAGCTTTACGGCGGCCCCACCGACACTCCGTGGGGTCTGGAAGTCCACAAGATGGACCCGAACAACCAGGGACACGCCCTCGTCGGCCCGGACGGCAAGCCGGTCCTGCTGGAGGGCCTCTACCAGCCGACGTTCCTCTACGAGCTGATCTGGAACCTGCTGGTCGCGGTCTTCGTCTACCTCGCCGACCGCCGGTTCAAGTTCGGCCGCGGCCGCGCGTTCGCGCTGTACGTGATGGCGTACACGGCCGGCCGGGGCGTCATCGAGACGATCCGCACCGACGAGGCGAACCACTTCTACGGCGTCCGCCTCAACGTCTGGACCTCGATCATCGTCTTCCTCGGCGCGCTGATCTTCTTCCTGCTGCGCAAGGGCCCGCAGGAGTTCGTGATCCCGGCGGCCGAGGGCGGCAAGGGCTTCCAGGTCGTGACCGAGGCCGAGTACGACGCGTTCACCGCCTCCGGTGCCCGCCCCGACGCCGATCCCGCCACGGACCCGCCGGTGGACGGGGATCCCGCCGAGGACCCTGCGAAGGAGTCCGGGAAACAGACCGCACAGCCGGAAGAAGCAGTGAAGCAGGAAGAAGAGCAGAAGGGCTGAGGTCCGCATGGGGCAGGCGGTGGTGGTCGGAGCCGGCGTTGGCGGGCTCGCCGCCGCCGGAGCGCTGGCTCGCAACGGGTGGCGCGTCACCCTCCTGGAACGCAACGATCGGCTGCGGGCTGATCCGGCCGCGGTGTTGTTGTGGCCCAACGGCGTACGGGCGCTGCGGGCGCTCGGCCTCGCCGACGGGCTCGACTCCATCGCGACCCCGGTCCCGCCCAGCGGCATCCGGCGCGCCGACGGCAGCTGGCTCGTCCAGCCCGGGGCGGCGGCCGCGCTCTCACCCCGGTCCGCGCCGGTCGTGGTGCACAGCGAAGACCTGCACGACGCGCTGATCGCGCGGCTCACCGCCACGGTCGACGTGCGTACCGGGATCTCGGTGCGGCAGGCCCGCGTCACGCCGAGAGACCGGCCCAGCGTCACCGACGGTCGCGCCACGTGGGAGGCCGATCTGCTCGTCGGCGCCGATGGGGCCCAGTCCGCCGTCCGGCGTGCGGTCTCGCCGGAGTCCAGCGTGATCAGCAGCGGGTACGCCGCCTGGCGGGCCGTCATCCCCTGGTATCGAGCGCCCCACCTGGCCACGGATGTGGCCCTGGGTGCGGAGATCCTCGGCGGCGACTACCGGTTCTTCGCCGCGTCCCTGGGCGAGCGAGGGTCGGCCGGGGCGTCCACCCGGGGCGGCATCTACTGGCAGGCCACCGTCGCCGGGGCGGCCCGGCCGGAGGCTCCGGCCACCCAGCTGGCCCTGTTGCGGCGTTGGTTCGAGCGGTGGCCGGCGCCGGTCGGCGACCTGCTCGGCGCGACCGAGCCCGACGACCTCGTCCAGCACGACGTACGCGAGATCAACCCGGCGCTGACCGAGTTCGGCACACCCAGCGCCACCGGTGGCGTGGCGCTCATCGGTGACGCCGCCCACGGCATGGCTCACCACCTGGCGCAGGGTGCCTGCCTGGCCTTCGAGGACGTGGCGACGCTGGTGGCCCTGGCCAACCAGACGCAACCGGGGGACGGCCTGCGGGCTGCCGTGCTGGCGTACTCGAAGGCCCGGGTGCCGCGGTCGGCGGCCGTGGCCCGGCAGACCAAGCGGGTGGCCGCCGTGCTCGCGCCGCGCGGCCGGTTCGGTACGCGAGCCCGGGACGCCGCGTTCGGCGTGCTCTCGACGCGAGTGCTGGATCGCGCCCGGGCCGAGGCCGCCAACTGGTTCCCGCCGAACTGAACCCCAGCTGGCCAAGATCATTGCGCCGGCCATGCTGCTTCAGCGGACAATTCGCCGCGCGAAGCCGCATGGCTGGCGCAATGATCACGCGTTCTGGGTTACGGAGTGGGCGGTTCGCCCTTGAGGTGGGTCGAGACCTTCGTCATCTCGGCCTCGCCCTTGGTGAGCATCCGCTCCCAGCGTTCGCGCATCGGCTGGATGAGACCGCCGCCGACGCCGACCACCAGGATGCCGCCGATCGTCGCCAGGATCGTGATGAGCACCGGCATCGTGACGGTGGTCGCGACCCCGATCTGGTTGAGCGCGGCGATGGCGCCGAGGACGATGATCGCGATCTGGGCCGCCCGGCCCAGGCCCCTGCCGTAGGAGAGCTGCGATAGAGCGTTGCGGATGATGTCGTAGACCGCGCCCGCGATGGCGATCGCCACGACCAGGATCACGCAGGCCACGATGAGGCGCGGGATCCAGGCGATGATCGAGTCGATCAGGTCGCTGATCGCGTTCGGCCCGAAGACGCCGAAGGCCAGCTGCAGCGTGATCAGCAGCAGGATGTACCGGACGATCCGGCCGACCAGCGCGCTCGGCGCGTACTTGCCGGTCCAGCGGCGCAACCCGGTCCGCTCGGCGAGCCGGTCGAAGCCGACCTTCGCCAGCAGCCGGCTCACCGCGGAGTCGACCGCGCGAGCGATGAGCCAGCCGACGAACAGAATGACCAAGAACACGATGCACTTCAGCGCTGCGTTGCCGACGGTCGCCAGCCATTGCTGCAGGGTGTCGGAAATGCTCGTGCTCGTCCCGGCTACGCCGCTCAGCGGTGCACCGGCGCGGATGATGCTCCCCATCGCGTCCTGCCTTCCTCCAGATGGACAGTGGACGGCAATGACGCACCAGAGCTGCCGTCAATCGCACATTAATCCGGAATATGGCATTTGTTTGGCAAAAGACGTGAATAACCTGCCATCTCAGCTTGTGGACATGTGATCTATCTGTGTCTGGCGGAATGACGGGGGAGTTAACGTAGACTCACTTTCACTCCCCGTACGGGGCGAGCAACACTTGCCACAGGTGGCAACCTTGCCGCATGGCTGACCGGTGATCCCGGTCGGCGACCGTAACGGGATTCTTCCCCCAGGGCCGATGTCGTCCCGATGACCCACATGAGCGAGCCGGCGTTTCACGCATCCAGATCTCGCGACGACGACAGGAGGCCGGTGTGGCATACCCGTACCCCCAGGGCCTTTACGATCCGGCCAACGAGAAGGACGCCTGCGGCGTCGCCTTCGTTGCCGACCTTCATGGCCGCCGCGCACACGACGTCGTGGCCAAGGGCCTGGCCGCCCTGTGCCGGCTGGATCACCGAGGAGCCCGCGGCGCCGAGCCGGAGACGGGGGACGGCGCCGGGATCATGATCCAGATCCCGGACGAGTTCTACCGGGCGGTGCTCGCCGACGAGGGCGCCGCGTTCGAGCTGCCCCCCGCCGGGCAATACGTCACCGGCCTCGTCTTCCTGCCGACCAACGGCGCGGACGAGGCACGCGCGCTGACGGTGCTGGAGAAGTACGCCCTCGTCGAGGGCGCGGAGATCATCGGCTGGCGCGACGTCCCGGTACGCCCCCGTGGCCTGGGCGCGACGGCCGAGCGGGCCCGGCCCCGGATCCGCCAGGTGTTCCTGAAGGCGCACAGCCTGGCCGCGCCGCACCGGCCGCTGGACGGGCTGGAGTTGGAGCGCGTCGCGTACTGCGTGCGCAAGCAGACCGAGCGCGAGTCGTTCGAGCGCGGCGTTCCGCTGTACTTCCCGTCGCTGTCCGGCCGGACCGTGGTCTACAAGGGCATGCTCACGCCCGAGCAGCTCACGACGTTCTTCCCGGACCTCGCCGACGAGCGGGTGATCAGCGCCATCGCGCTGGTGCACTCGCGGTTCTCGACGAACACCTTCCCGAGCTGGCCGTTGGCGCACCCGTACCGGTTCATCGCGCACAACGGTGAGATCAACACCATCCGGGGCAACAAGAACTGGATGCAGGCCCGGGAGTCGCTGCTGGCCAGCCAGCTGATCCCGGGGAACCTCAAGCGTCTGTTCCCGATCTGTACGCCCGACGGCTCGGACTCGGCGAACTTCGACGAGGTCCTGGAGCTGCTGCACCTGACCGGGCGCAGCCTGCCGCACGCCGTGCTGATGATGATCCCCGAGGCGTGGGAGAACGACGCCAACCTCGCGGGCACCCCGGAGGGCGCCGCCCGCAAGGCGTTCTACCAGTTCCACGCGAGCCTGATGGAGCCGTGGGACGGCCCGGCCGACGTGGCCTTCTGCGACGGCACCGTGGTCGGCTCGGTGCTGGACCGCAACGGCCTGCGCCCCGGCCGCTGGTCGCTGACCAGCGACGGCCTGGTGGTGCTGGGCAGCGAGTCCGGCATGCTCGACCTCGACCCGGCGACCGTGGTCGCCAAGGGCCGGGTGCAGCCGGGCCGGATGTTCCTGGTGGACACCGCGGCCGGCCGGATCATCGGCGACGAGGAGATCAAGAGCGAGCTGGCCGCGGACGCCCCGTACGCGGAGTGGCTGCACGGGGGCCTGATCCACCTCGAGTCGCTGCCCGAGCGGGCGCACATCGTCTACACGCACGACTCGGTGCAGCGCCGCCAGCAGACCTTCGGCTACACCGAGGAGGAGCTGAAGATCCTCATCGGGCCGATGGCGCGGGCCGGGGCCGAGCCGCTGGGCTCGATGGGCACCGACACCCCGATCTCGCCGCTGTCGACCCGGCCGCGGCTGCTCTACGACTACTTCCACCAGCTGTTCGCGCAGGTGACGAACCCGCCGCTGGACGCCATCCGCGAGGAGATGGTGACCAGCCTGGCCGGCACCATCGGGCCGGAGGGCAACCTGCTCGATCCGGGCCCGGCGAGCTGCCGCCAGATCGTGCTGCCGTTCCCGGTCATCGACAACGACGAGCTGGCCAAGATCCTGTCCATCGACGAGGACGGGGACATGCCGGGCTACAAGGCCGTCCGGGTGTCCGGCCTCTACCCGCTGCGCGACGGCGCGGCCGGGCTCAAGGCGCGGCTGACCGAGATCTGCCGCCACGTCTCGGAGGCGATCGAGGACGGCGTACGCATCCTCGTGCTGTCCGACCGGGACTCCACCGCCGATCTCGCGCCCATCCCGTCGCTGCTGCTCACGGCGGCCGTGCATCAGCACCTGATCCGGGAGCAGACGCGTACGCAGGTCGCGCTGATCATCGAGTCCGGCGACTGCCGCGAGGTGCACCACGCCGCGGTGCTCATCGGCTACGGCGCGGCGGCGGTCAACCCGTACCTGGCGTTCGAGAGCGCCGAGGACCTGATCCGCGAGGGAGCCCTGCCGGGTGTCACGCCGGAGAAGGCGATCCGCAACTACGTCAAGGCGCTCGGCAAGGGCGTCCAGAAGATCATGTCGAAGATGGGCATCTCGACGGTCTCGTCCTACTGCGGCGCCCAGGTCTTCGAGGCGGTCGGCCTCGACTCCCGGCTGGTCGACCGCTATTTCACCAGCACCTCGTCGAAGATCGGCGGCATCGGGCTCGCCGAGATCCACGCCGAGGTCGCCGCCCGCCACTCGGTCGCGTACCCGTTGAACGTCGCGGAGCAGGCGCACCGCCGACTGGAAGTGGGCGGCGAGTATCAGTGGCGGCGCGAGGGTGAGCTGCATCTGTTCAACCCGGAGACGGTCTTCCTCCTGCAGCACGCCACGCGGTCCAAGCAGGAGGACGTCTTCCGCGAGTACACCGCGAAGGTCGACGGCCTCGCGGCCCAGGCCGGCTCGTTGCGTGGGCTGTTCGCCTTCGCCGAGCGGCAGCCGATCCCGATCGAGGAGGTCGAGCCGGTCGAGGCGATCGTGAAGCGGTTCGCCACCGGCGCGATGAGCTACGGCTCGATCTCGGCCGAGGCGCACGAGACGCTCGCGATCGCGATGAACAACCTCGGCGCGAAGTCCAACACGGGCGAGGGCGGCGAGGACGTCGAGCGGCTCTACGACCCGGCCCGGCGCTCGTCGGTCAAGCAGATCGCCTCCGGCCGGTTCGGCGTGACCACCGAGTACCTGGTCAACGCGGACGACCTGCAGATCAAGATGGCGCAGGGGGCCAAGCCCGGCGAGGGCGGCCAGCTGCCCGGCAACAAGGTCTGGCCGTGGATCGCCAAGACCCGGCACGCCACCGCGGGCGTCGGGCTGATCTCGCCGCCGCCGCACCACGACATCTACTCGATCGAAGACCTCGCGCAGCTCGTCTTCGACCTCAAGAGCGTCAACCCGGCCTCGCGCGTCCACGTCAAGCTGGTCAGCGAGAGCGGCGTCGGCACCGTCGCCGCGGGCGTCGCCAAGCTCAAGGCCGACGTCATCCTCATCTCGGGCCACGACGGCGGCACCGGCGCGTCACCCCTCAACAGCCTCAAACACGCTGGTACGCCGTGGGAGCTGGGCCTCGCGGAGACGCAGCAGACGCTGCTCCTGAACGGGCTGCGCGACCGGGTGACGGTGCAGGTCGACGGCCAGTTGAAGACCGGCCGGGACGTGGTGGTCGCCGCGCTGCTCGGGGCGGAGGAGTTCGGCTTCGCGACCGCGCCGCTGATCGTCGCGGGCTGCGTGATGATGCGCGTCTGCCACCTGGACACCTGCCCGGTCGGCATCGCGACGCAGAACCCGCGGCTGCGGGAGCGGTTCACCGGCAAGCCGGAGTTCGTCGAGAACTTCTTCCTGTTCCTCGCCCAGGAGGTCCGGGAGCACCTGGCCGCGCTGGGCCTGCGCAGCGTCGACGAGGCCGTCGGCCGGGTGGACCTGCTGAACTTCACCCCGGCGGTGGACCACTGGAAGGGGCACGGTCTCGACCTGACCGCCGTCCTGCACCAGCCGTCGCTTCCGGTCGGGGCCGCCCTGCGCAAGACCCGCGACCAGGACCACCAGCTGGAGAAGTCGCTGGACAACGCGTTGCTGGAACTCGCGGCGCCGGCGTTGGAGAGCGGCGCGCCGGTCGAGGCGACCGTCGCCGTCCGCAATGAGCACCGCAGTGTCGGTGCCATGCTGGGCGGCGAGGTGGTCCGGCGGTACCGGGGCAAGGGCCTGCCCGACGGCACCATCGACTTCACGCTGGTCGGCACGGCCGGGCAGTCGTTCGGCGCGTTCGTGCCCCGCGGGGTGACCCTGCGGCTGCTCGGCGACGCCAACGACTACGTCGGCAAGGGCCTGTCCGGCGGTCGCCTGATCGTCCGGCCGCACTCGTCCGCCCCGTTCGCCGCCGAGGCCAACGTCATCGCGGGCAACACCGTGCTCTACGGCGCGACCGCGGGTGAGGTGTTCCTGCGCGGGCAGGCCGGCCAGCGGTTCGCCGTACGCAACTCCGGCGCGACCGCCGTGGTCGAGGGCGTCGGCGACCACGGCTGCGAGTACATGACCGGCGGCACGGTCGTCGTGCTCGGCCCGACCGGGCGCAACTTCGCCGCCGGCATGAGTGGCGGGCAGGCGTACCTGCTCGACCTGGACACCGACCTGGTCAACCGGGATCTGGTCGACCTCGACCCGGTGACCGGGACGGCGGCCGCCGCGCTGCGGGACGTCGTCGCGAAGCACTACGCGGAGACCGGGTCGACGGTGGCCGAGAAGCTGCTGGGCGACTGGGACACCGCGATCACCCGGTTCACCGCGGTGATCCCCCGGGACTACAAGAAGGTACTGGAAATCATGCGGGCCGCCGAGGCTGCCGGTCGCGACGTGGATGCGGCTGTCATGGAGGTCTCCCGTGCCTGATCCCAACGGCTTCCTGCGCTACGGCCGGCGGCTGCCGGCCCGCCGCCCCGTCCCGGTCCGGATCATGGACTGGCGGGAGGTCTACCCGCCGGCCGGCGAGGACCTGGTCCGCGAGCAGGCCACCCGATGCATGGACTGCGGCATCCCGTTCTGCCACGACGGCTGCCCGCTCGGCAACCGGATCCCCGACTGGAACGACCTGGTCCGGACGGGATCGTGGGCGTCGGCGATCGAGTCCCTGCACGCCACCAACAACTTCCCGGAGTTCACCGGGCGGCTGTGCCCCGCTCCGTGCGAGGCGGCGTGCGTACTCGGGATCGGGGATGCCCCCGTCGCGATCAAGCAGGTCGAGGTGTCCATCATCGACCAGGCGTTCGCCGACGGCACGGTCGTCGCGCAGCCGGCGCCGGTGTCGTCGGGCAAGTCGGTCGCGGTGGTCGGCTCCGGCCCGGCCGGGCTGGCCGCCGCTCAGCAGCTCGCCCGCGCCGGGCACCAGGTGACCGTCTACGAGCGGGACGAGAAGGTCGGCGGCCTGCTGCGGTTCGGCATCCCGGACTTCAAGCTGGAGAAGCACCACATCGACCGCCGGGTCGCGCAGCTGGCCGAGGAAGGCGTCGAGTTCCGTACCGGTGTGAACGTCGGCGTCGACGTCTCGGCCGCCGACCTGCGCGCTCAGCACGACGCGGTCCTGCTGGCGACGGGCGCGCTGGCCGGGCGGGACACCCCGGAGACACCGGGTCGGGCGCTGCGCGGCGTACACCTCGCGATGGATCACCTGGTGCAGAGCAACCGGTTCGTCGAAGGCGGAACCCCGCCGGAGATCACCGCCGAGGGCAGGCACGTGATCATCATCGGCGGCGGCGACACCGGCGCGGACTGCCTCGGCGTCGCGCACCGGCAGAACGCCGCCTCGGTGACGCAGCTCGACCGGTACCCGCTGCCGCCGAACTCCCGCGAGGACGAGCGGGACCCGTGGCCGACCTGGCCCTGGATCCTGCGGAACTACCCGGCCCACGAGGAAGGCGGCGAGCGCGTCTTCTCCGTGGCGGTCCAGCGGTTCGTCGACGACGGCCAGGGCAACGTCCGCGCCATCGTGCTCACCGACGTGACCGTGCAGCGGATCAACGGGCGCGGTGTCGTGACGGTCGTACCGGGCAGCGAACGGGAGATCCCGGCCGACCTGGTGCTGCTTGCGATCGGCTTCGAGGGCACCGACGCGTACGCCGCGTTGGAGCAGCTGGAGCTGCCGGCGCGGGGAACCGTCGCGGTCGACGCCGCCTGGCAGACCAGTACGCCCGGCGTCTTCGCCGCCGGTGACGTACACAAGGGAGCGTCGCTGATCGTGTGGGCCATCGCGGAAGGGCGCTCCGCCGCCGCCGCGATCCACGCCTACCTGGGAGCCGAAGGCGCCCTGCCGGCCCCGGTACGCCCGTCGTCCCGGCCGCTCGCCGCCGCCTGAACAGCAGAAGAGGGGGTCCCGATGCCGGGGCCCCCTCTTCTGCTGTCCTGGTCATAACAGGGCTGGCCAGTCGATCGACGTGTCGCCGGCCCCGACGGCCGGCCGGACGACATGTTTGCCGACGGTCGGCTCGACGATCGTCTTCTTGATCACCCAGTTGGTGGCCACTAGCTGGAAGCCCGCGCTGGTCGCGAACCGGGCCTTCGTCCAGTTGCCCACACCGGTCTTCATGATCTTCGTCAGCTTGTACGCCTTGGCGAAATCGCTCATCTTCTTGAGGAACGCCTCGGCCGTGCGCAGCAGCTTGGCCAGCTTGGCGGCGACGGTGGCGCACCGGCCGGCGGCGACCGCGGACTCGGCCCATCCGGCGGCGGTGCCGGCCGCGACCGACGCGCCGAGGGTGATCCACGAGGAGGCCAGCGCCACGATGATCGTGATGATCAGCCAGGCGATCAACTCCTTGACGATGTCGACCACCAGCTCCTCGGCCTGCTCTGCGCCGATCGCGCACTGCTCGAGCATCTCGGCCGTGCCGTTGAAGTGCTCGACGATCTGGGCGAGGCTGGTCGCCAGCTCGCCGATCTCCCGGTTGAACGCGTTCGCCGCGTCACCCTCCCAGGCGGCGATCAGCCTGGCTCGCGCGTCGGCCTCCTGGGTGATGAGCCCGTCGACCGTGGTCGCGGCCTGCTTCCAGGCCTGGGCCTTGGCCCGCAACCCTTCGGGGTCGCCGGTGACCTGGTCGAGCGGGTGCGACAGGAAGTCGACGATCGGCTTGACGATGTGCAGCGCCGCCCCAGCCGGCGCCAGCCAGCCGTCGATGCGCATCGCACCGGATTCGGAACGCGCCATGATCACTTACCTCCGTATCGCTGGGCGGCGGCCAGGTCGGCCGAGCGGTAGGCGTCGCGAACCGCCTCCATCGCGTCGGCCAGCGCGTCGAAGACGGTCCGGCCGTCGGTGAGCACCTGGAGGCCGTCCTCACAGCGCTCGCTGTACTTCCCGGCGATGCCCTGCGACTCCTGGAGCAGCCCGAAGCTGTCACCGCTCACATCGGCGTCGCTCAGCCCCTGCTTGGCCCGGTCGAAGCCGTCGGCGATCTGCGTCGCCGCCTGCTTGTAGCCGTCCAGAGCCTGTAAGGCGATCTTGGTGGTATCCACTCCTGAGTTCCCTCCCCATGGAACTCCGCCGGCGGCGCGTCACCCTCCCAGCGCGCGCAGCACGACGGACGATTGTTTCTTCAGCAGATTGACGACGCCGGTGGAGCCGTCGGCGTAACGCAGCTCCAGGCGGCCCCGCCGCATCAGGCCCTTCGGCGCCGGTCGGGCGCCCACGACAGCGGTCCGCGGCAGCGACCCGACCAGATCGAACTTGTAGCTGCCGGGGCCGAGCAGCTCACCGCGCGCGATGATCACGCGCTTGTCGGTGAGCACCAGCTTGGCCCAGCTGGCCTCGTGGATCAGGTCGTGCAGCGTGTGCGCCAGCGAGTTGGGCGGCCCCGAGACCGAGCGGCCCCAGAACGCGCGCCGCATCAGCTGGGTGTTCTCGCCGACCAGCCCGAGAGTGAGCAGCCGGATGACGAAGTTGCCCAGCTCCGGGCCGACCCGGACCGGTCCGGTGGCTCCGGGGTCGGAGGACGTGATGATCGCGGCGACCGCCAGCTCCTCGCCCGGCGCGAGGATCGGCGCCACGTCACGGGCCATCGTCGCGGTGATGTCGTCGGGCACAACGGGAATCTTGGCATGGTTCGGCCCGGGTGGCTATGGTGCCTCCGCGCCCTGTGGATAACTCTGGGGCGGGTTTGGACACACCGGGGAGGCGGCCATGGCCGGCATGAACAACTTGGATGGTCTCGCGCACTACGCGCTGGACCAGGTGGACCGGCTGCGCCGGGCCCAGGAGCGGCTCGAGCAGGCCAGCGCCGAGGGCCGGTCGCCCGACGGGCTGGTCGTCGCGCGTACCGGGGCCGGCGGGATGCTGCGCGATCTGCGGATCGACGAGTCGGCCCTGCGCAGCGGCGCGGATCGGCTCTCGCACGCGGTGACGGCGGCGATCACGGCCGCTCAGGCGGCGTACAACGAGCAGGCCGAGGACATCATGGGCGGCGAGATGGGCATGCGGCCCAGCGAGGGCAGCGAGTTCGACCGCGGGATCGCCCGCATCGACGCGCTGACCGAGCAGCTCGAAGACCTGACGCGCCGGATGGATCGGTGACGTCCCCGGCGGAACTCAGGCTGCGGGCGGGTTGAGCGTGTGCTCGTGCGCGACCACTTCGAACCCGGCCGCTCGGTACACGCCGACGGCCGGTTCGTTGTCGGCGGGCGGCAGCACGGCGACGGCACTCGCGCCCAACCGGCGTAGTTCCTCGGCGGTGGCCAGGACGACGGCCCGCCCGTAACCCCGGCGCCGATAGCGGGGATGGGTGCCGACCGGTTCGAGCACGGCGCAACGGCCCGGCCCGGCGAACCAGCCGATGGCGGCGGCCGCGGCCGACCCGCCCGGCGTACGCACCAGGACGTCGACGGCGTACCGGCCGGCGGGCGAGGCATGCAGCTGCCGCCAGCGCGCCACGGTGAAGGTCGACCGCTGGAACGCCGAGCGCTGCACGTCCACCCGGGCCGCCGCGTCGGCCTCGCCGACCAGGGCGTACGGGACGTCGACGGTGATCGGGCCGGACAGCGGCAGCACGAAGTGGGCGGCCGGCGACGGATCCTCCGTCCAGCCCGCCTGGAGCAACGCCGTACGCACCCCGGACTCGGGCGCCACCTCGATCGGGCTGCCGTCGGCCGTGATCGTCTCGACCAGGGCGCTCAGCAGACTCGGATCGGCCTCCACCCGCGGTGCCACGGTGAAGCGGCGTACCGGGGGGTCGAACAGCTCGACCGCCACCGGACCGGTTGCATCCGACCACAGGGACAGCGCGGAGCGGACGGTGTCCTCCTCGAAGCGCAGGAACCAGCCGACGTCGCCGACGTGGAGCGAACTGGACGACCGGCCGGGTTTGGCCCACGCGCGCAGCGCGTCGAGCGCGAGGCCGCAGTCGTCTCGGCCCAGGGGTGTGCGCATCATGCCGCCGACGCTAGAAGGCGTGGGCAACGGACCGCATGCGAATATTCGATCCCTCTGCCCGGTTAGGCGCAGCGGACAACTAAGAATGCCGCAGGTGAACTAGCGTTAAAGGGTGTATCCCGGCTTCGTGCTTCGGGGGGTTGAGGGCTAGGCTCAGTCAACGTGACACGCCGCGCGAAAATCGTCTGCACCCTTGGCCCCGCCACCAGTAGCCCCGAGCGGCTCAAGGGCCTCATCGACGCGGGCATGAACGTCGCCCGCCTCAACTTCAGCCACGGCGACCACGCCGACCACGAGGCCGTCTACGAGCAGGTACGCCGCCAGGCGCGGGCCGCCGGCGCGGCGGTGGCCATCCTCGCCGACCTCCAGGGCCCGAAGATCCGGCTCGGCCGGTTCATCGACGGACCGCACGAGTGGCGTACCGGTGACACGGTCACGATCACCAGCGAGGAGATCGAGGGCACCGCCGACCGGGTCTCGTGCACCTACAAGAAGCTGCCCGAGGAAGTGCGGCCGGGCGACAAGCTGCTCATCGACGACGGCAAGGTGGCCGTCGAGGTGATCGGCGTCGACGGGCCCGACATCAAGTGCCGCGTCGTCGAGGGCGGCATGGTCTCCAACAACAAGGGCGTCTCGCTGCCGAACGTCGCGATCAGCGTCCCGGCGCTGTCCGAGAAGGACATCGAGGACCTGCGGTTCGCGCTGCGGCTCGGCGTCGACTGGGTCGCCCTGTCCTTCGTGCGGTCGCCCGAGGACATCAAGCTCGTCCACCAGATCATGGCGGAGGAGGACATCCACCGCCCGGTCATCGCGAAGGTGGAGAAGCCGGAGGCGGTCGCCAACCTCGAGGCGATCGTGGACGCGTTCGACGGCGTGATGGTGGCGCGCGGCGATCTCGGCGTGGAGATGCCGCTCGACCAGGTCCCGCTGGTGCAGAAGAAGGCCGTCCAGCTGTGCCGGGAGTTCGCCAAGCCGGTCATCGTGGCGACCCAGATGCTCGACTCGATGATCGAGAACTCGCGCCCGACCCGGGCCGAGGCCAGCGACGTCGCCAACGCCGTCCTCGACGGCGCGGACGCGGTGATGCTGTCCGGCGAGACCAGCGTCGGCAAGTACCCGGTGCTCACCGTCAGCACGATGGCGAAGATCATCACGACCACCGAGGCCGGCCAGGTCGGCGTGCCCCGGCTCCAGCACGACCCGCGTACGCGGGGTGGCGCGCTCACCGTGGCCGCCTCCAACATCGCCACCGCCGTCGGCGCCCGGGCCCTGGTCGCGTTCACGCAGACCGGCGACACCGTCCGCCGCCTCGCCCGGCTGCACTGCACGCTGCCGCTGCTGGCGTTCACGCCGGAGGAGCACGTCCGCAACCAGATGGCGCTGTCCTGGGGTGTCGAGACGTTCCTGGTGCCGTTCGTGCACCACACCGACGACATGTTCCGCCAGGTCGACCAGGCGCTGCTGGGCCTCGGCCGGGCCAAGCCGGGCGACATCGTCGTGATCGTGGCGGGCAGCCCGCCCGGCACCCCCGGCTCGACGAACACCCTGCGGGTGCACGAGCTGGGCTCCCTCACGCCCGCGCTGGCCGGTTACCGGTGACCTCGGACGCCGACGGCGGCCCGCTCATGGGGCAGGCCGCCGTCGACGACCTGATTCGGCTACTCGACCTGGAGCAGCTCGACGAGCTGCGGTTTCGCGGGCACAGCACGAGCCACCTGCCGATGCGGGTCTACGGCGGTCAGGTCGCCGCGCAGGCGCTGTCGGCCGCCGGGCGTACCGTCGACCCGGCCCGGCACGTGCACTCGCTGCATGGCTACTTCGTCCGCCCCGGCGATCCGCAGGAGCCGATCGACTACGCCGTCGAGGTCATCCGCGACGGCCGGTCCTTCTCGGTCCGGCGGTCGGTCGCGTTGCAGGGCGGCAAGCCGATCTTCCTGATGTCGGCCTCGTTCCAGATCGAGGAGCAGGGCCTCGACCATCACGCGCCGGGGCCGTCGGACGTGCCCGGCCCGGACGAGCTGCCGACGATGCTCGACCGGCTCGCGAAGTACCCGGAGCGCGTGGCCATCTGGACGCAGATCCCGCGCCCCCTCGACGTCCGCTACGTCGGCGAGCCGGGCTGGGTCCGCCCCGGCGACCGTACGCCCGACCCGCATCAGCGCGTCTGGATGCGCATCGACGGCAAACTGCCGACCGACCCGCTCGTGCACGCCTGCGCGCTGACCTACGCGTCCGACCTGACGTTGCTCGACTCGGTCCTGTCCTACCACGGCGAGGTCTGGGGACCCGGCGGCGTCATCGGGGCGAGCCTCGACCACGCGCTGTGGTTCCACCGGCCGTTCCGCGCCGACGAGTGGTTCCTCTACGACTCCTGGTCCCCGTCGGCCTCGGGCGCGCGCGGTCTCGCCGCGGGCCGGATGCTCGACGCGTCCGGCCGCCACATCGCGACCGCCGTCCAAGAAGGCCTGCTCCGCAAGGTCTGACCGCTCGGGAAGATCATGCCCCGGGCCCGCCGCCTCGGCTCGTGCTCGCCGCACGCTCCGCCCGCCGGGCCTTGATGGCCTGCATGCCTTCCACCCACGCCGGATCGTCCGGGACCTCCTTGCGGGCGGCGAGGAAGGTTTCCGTCTCGTCGGCCAGGATCAGTCGATACATCCGATAGAGCACGACGAACAACAGCACCTGCGGCGTGAAGACGAACCAGTCCAGACCCGGCAGCTTGAGGAGCGGCTCCACCGCCGCCTCCGGCGTCCCTGCCCGGGTTCCGCTGAGGATCAGGCCGCTGCCCGACTCGTACATGATCATCAGCTGCCCGGCGAGCAGGAGCACCCACAGCGACCAGAGCAGGGTCCGGGTCCCTCGCCAACCACGGATCACTATCGCGGCGGTGGGCAGCATCAGCATTCCGATCACGCCGACCCCGGCGAGCTCACGGGCCAGCCGCTCGAGAGCCGCGGCGATTCCGCGCACCGGCACGAAATCGTAGGGAAACCGGTCTATGAGAAGCTGCAAGGCCGCGTCGACATTGGCGGAGGCGTGTGCCGCCTCCAGGACGCCGACGACGATCATCACCGCGCTCAACGCGGCTCCGCAGAGGAGGACGCGGACTAGGCGGCGGACCGAATCCGGAAGATCACGATGCACGATGCGGGATCGTATCCGCTCCGGCGCGTGAACGCGGACCGCCGGCCTAGGAGGCCGCGGGTTCCAGCTCCGGCTCGGCGACCGGCGACGGTTGCTGCGTTGTGCGTACTCGTCGGTGGATGCGGATCGCGATCGTGATCGCACTGACCCACACGAGCCCGAGCAGCGGATAGAGCCATAGGCCCACGGAGCTTTCGAGGTCGGACACGCGCAACAGGGTGCGGGTGTTGGTGAGGATGATGAGCCCGCCGACCGCGGCCCCGATGACCTGGGCCGGGACCGCGCGGACGAGCCAGGCGGCCAGGGGCGCGCCGACGACGCCGCCCGCGAGCAGGGCGATGACGGTGGGCAGGACGAAGCCGGAGGTGCCGAGGCCGATCAGGAAGCCGGCGCTGGCCGCCGCCGCGACCAGGAACTCCGCGGTGTTGACCGAGCCGATCACCTTGCGCGGTTCCATGCGGCCCGAGGCGAGCAGCGTGGGTGTCGCGATCGGACCCCAGCCGCCTCCGCCGGTGGCGTCGACGAAGCCCGCGACCAGCCCGAGCGGGGCCAGGAACCGGGTACGCACCGGCCGTGGCCGAGCCGGGCGCAGCGGGCGGGTGAACCGGGCGACCAGGAAGACGCCCAGCGCGAGCAGTACGCCCGAGGTCCACGGCGCGGCCGTCGACGTCGAGATGGTGCTCAGCACGGTCGCGCCGAGGAAGGAGCCGACGGCGCCCGGAACGGCTATCCGGGTGACGACCCGCCAGTCGACGTTGCCGAAGCGCCAGTGCGCTACGCCGGAGGCGAGGGTCGTGCCGATCTCGGAGAGGTGGACCGACGCGCTGGCGGAGGCCGGCGCGACCCCGGCGAGCAGCAGCAACGTCGTCGACGTGACGCCGTACGCCATGCCGAGCGCGCCGTCGACGAGCTGAGCCGCCAAGCCGACGAGGGCGAGCAGGACGAGCCGGGTCATGGTCACCTCCAATTCCGGTCAAGAAGATTTAACCTATCGGCATAGTAGGATAATGACAATGGCCTGGTCGAGCCCTGCCCCTGGCGTCCCAAGGACCGGACGAGGAGTGTGATAATTACTCGCATGCGCCTCTCCGCCCGCGTCGACTATGCGATCCGCGCCGTCATCGAACTGGCGACGATCGAACCTGTCGTAGCGGGGAAACCTCCAGGCGAGTTCCCGATCACCTCGGAGCGGATCGCGAAGGCGCAGGAGATCCCGCCGAAGTTCCTGGAGAGCATCCTGCTGCAGCTGCGGCGCGGGGGAGTGGTGAACGCCCAGCGTGGCCCCGAAGGCGGCTACTGGCTCGCCCGCCCGGCCGCGCAGATCAGCCTCGCCGAAGTCATCGAGATCATCGACGGCCCGCTGTCCCAAGTGCGCGGCCACATCCCGGCCGACCTCGACTACCAGGGCCCCGCGCGTACGCTGCAGGACGTCTGGGTCGCCGTCGAGGCGCAGGAGCGGCGGATGCTGGAGCAGGTGACGTTCGCCCACCTGGCCAGCGGCCGGCTCCCCTTCTAGCCCGCGTGCCCCACCGCCCGGTGTGACGGGCCGGGCGGGTGACTGGGGTCACCCGAAAGTGCCTCTTCCCATCGTTGGTCGACCATGGCAAACTCAAAACCCATCAAGTCAGTAGGAAAACTATGGATGATGGGATTAGTAGGAATGGTCACCAGAAGGCAGAGCATCCGACTCGCCGCCGGGATCGCGGCGACCGTACTGGCGACGGCTGCGCTCACGGCATGCGGCGACGGCGACTCCGGTAGCGGGGACCAGGCCGAGGTGACGCTCTCGCTGGTGGCGTACTCCACTCCGCAGGCGGCGTATGAGGCGCTGATCAAGGCCTTCCAGAAGACCGACGCCGGCAAGAACGTCAAGTTCAAGACGTCCTTCGGCGCCTCCGGCGATCAGAGCCGGGCCGTGGCGGCCGGTCTCAAGGCCGACATCGCGGCGTTCTCCCTGGAACCCGACCTGACCCGGCTCGTCACCGCCGGCCTGGTCGCCGAGGACTGGAACAGCGGCCCGACCAAGGGCTTCATCACCGACTCGGTCGTCGTCATCGCCACCCGCAAGGGCAACCCGAAGGGCCTGAAGACCTGGGACGACCTGATCAAGCCAGGCGTAGAGGTCATCACCCCGAACCCGTTCACCTCCGGCGGCGCCCGGTGGAACATCCTGGCGGCGTACGGGGCCAAGGCGAACAAGGGCGCGGACAAGGCGACCGGGCTGGCGTACATCGACAGCCTGATCGGCAACGTGCCGGTGCAGGACGCGTCGGCGCGGGCCTCGCTCCAGACCTTCACCGGCGGCAAGGGCGACGCCATCCTCTCCTACGAGAACGAGGCGATCTTCGCCCAGCAGCACAACCAGGAGCTCGACTACACCGTCCCGGACTCGACCATCCTGATCGAGAACCCGATCGCGGTCACCAAGAACTCCGAGCACCCGGCTGAGGCCAAAGCGTTCCTCGACTTCCTCTACTCGGCCGAGGGACAGAAGATCTTCGCGCAGAACGGCTACCGGCCCACGGTGTCCGGAGTGGACACCGGAGTGACCTTCCCGACCCCGTCCGGCCTGTTCACGATCCAGGACCTGGGCGGCTGGCCGGCTGTGACCAAGGAGTTCTTCGACGCCAAGACCGGCTCGATCGCCCTGATCGAGGCCAAGCACGGCGTCGCGACCGTGGCGACCAGCCCCAGCGCGAGCCCGAGCAAGTGATGTCCACCCCCGTGCTCACCGAGGCCGGTGCTCCCGCTCCCGCGGGCGTGCCGGCCTCGGCCGGTCGCAAACCACGCGTCGGCCCCGGCCTCGGGCTGGGCCTCGCCGTGCTCTACCTCAGCCTGATCGTGCTGTTCCCGCTGACCGCCGTCGCGTGGAAGGGCGTCGAGGGCGGCTTCGGCACGTTCTGGTCAGCGGTCACCACCCCGGACTCGTGGGCGGCGCTCAAGCTGACCCTCGGGGCTTCCGCGCTGGTCGCGGTCATCAACGTGCTCATGGGTACGCTCATCGCCTGGGTCCTGGTCCGCGACCGGTTCCCCGGCAAGGCCATCGTCGACACCCTGATCGACCTGCCGTTCGCCCTGCCCACCATCGTCGCCGGCCTCGTCCTCCTCGCCCTGTACGGGGTGAAGAGCCCACTGCACCTGAACCTGGCGTACACCCGGGCCGGGGTGGTCATCGCGCTGCTGTTCGTCACGCTGCCGTTCGTCGTGCGTACGGTGCAGCCCGTCCTCCAGGAACTCGACCGGGACATGGAGCAGGCGGCGTTCTCCCTCGGCGCCGGCCCGTGGCTGACGTTCCGCCGGATCATCCTGCCCAACCTGGTCCCGGCCATGGTCTCCGGCGCGGGGCTGGCCTTCACCCGCGCCATCGCCGAGTTCGGCTCCACCGTCCTGCTGTCTGGCAACCTGCCCTTCAAGACCCAGGTCGCCGCGGTCAACATCTTCGGCCGCATCGAGAGCGACGACACCGCGTCAGCGGCCGCCGTCTCGACGGCCCTGCTCGTCGTGGCCTTCGTCGTCCTCATCGGACTGGATCTCGTCCGGCGTTGGGGGTCCCGCCGTGGCTAAATACCTGCTCCGCGCGATCGCCCTGGTCTATCTGCTGTTCCTGCTGATCCTGCCGGTGGGCCTGATCGTCTGGCAGACCTTCGGCGACGGACTGCAGAACGTGATCGACGCGCTGACCACCGAGGAGGCGATCCACGCCTTCCAGGTGACGCTCCAGGTCGCCGTGTGGGCCGTCGTCCTGAACACCGTCTTCGGCGTCGGCGTCGCCCTGCTGCTCACGCGGACGAACTTCCCCGGCAAACGACTGCTCAACGCGCTCATCGACCTCCCGCTCGCGGTCTCCCCGGTCGTCGTCGGACTCGCGCTGATCCTGGCGTACGGGCGGTACTCGACGGTCGGCGGCTGGCTGGAGAGCGCCGGAATCCACGTCATCTTCTCCCTGCCGGGCATGGTCCTGGCCACCGTCTTCGTCTCCCTGCCGCTGGTCGTCCGGGCGATCGTGCCGGTGCTCGAAGAGATGGGCGACGACCAGGAACAAGCCGCCCGGACCCTCGGCGCGGGCGCGTGGCAGACGTTCCGCCGGATCACCCTGCCCGGCATCCGCAGCGCGCTCGGCTACGGAATCGTGCTGTGCCTGGCCCGCGCGCTCGGCGAGTACGGCGCGGTGGCGGTCGTCTCCGGCAAAGTCGTCGGCGAGACCCAGACCCTGACGCTGTTCGTCGAGGAGCGCTACCTCAACTACGAGGTGCCCGCCGCGTTCGCCGCCGCCACCGTGCTGGCCCTGCTGGCCGTCGGCTCCCTGCTCCTGACCACCCTTTTGCGCCCGAAGGACGGCAACTGATGGCCATCGAAGTACGCGGCGTCTCGAAGTCGTTCGGCCGCACCCCGGTGCTCAAGGACGTCTCGGTCGACATCGCCTCCGGTTCGCTGACCGCCCTGCTCGGTCCCAGCGGCGGCGGCAAGTCGACCCTGCTGCGCGTCATCGCCGGACTGGAGACCCCGGACGCCGGGGCGGTGCTCATCTCCGGCGTGGACGCCACCCGGCTGTCGCCGCAGCGCCGCAACGTCGGGTTCGTGTTCCAGCACTACGCGGCGTTCAAGCACATGAGCGTCCGCCGCAACGTCGCCTTCGGGCTGGAGATCCGCAAGCGGCCGAAGGCCGAGATCCAGTCCCGGGTCGACGAGCTGCTGCAGCTGGTCCACCTCGAACAGTTCGCCGATCGTTACCCGGCGCAGCTGTCCGGCGGCCAGCGGCAGCGCATGGCGCTGGCTCGCGCGCTCGCCGTCGAACCGCAGGTGCTGCTGCTCGACGAGCCGTTCGGCGCGCTCGACGCCCAGGTACGCAAAGAGCTTCGGACCTGGCTGCGCCGGCTGCACGACGAGGTGCACGTGACGACCGTCTTCGTCACCCACGACCAGGAGGAGGCGATGGACGTCGCCGACGAGATCGTGGTGCTCGCCGACGGCGAGGTGAAACAGGCGGGCCGGCCCCAGGACCTCTACGACAACCCGGCCAGCCCGTTCGTCATGAGCTTCCTCGGCCCGGTGACCGAGCTGGACGGCCGCCTGGTCCGGCCGCACGACATCGACATCACCGCCGAGCCCGCCGACGGCTCGACGGCCGCGGTCGTCAACCGGGTGGTGCACCTCGGCTTCGAGGTACGCGTCGAGCTGACCGCCGGCGACCGCGACGTCTGGGCGCAGATCACCCGGGGCTCCGCGAGCCGACTCGGCCTCGCACCCGGCGACACCGTCCACCTCAGAGCCGTTCCGGCGGCGAAGTCCCTGGCGGTCGCCGACGCCTGACCGGGCACCCGGGCCGGGCCGCCGGCTGACACAATCTCGGCGTGGAACTGGCCCGCCGGCTCGGCCCGGCCGACGCCGTCGTCATCGGGCTCGGCTCGATGATCGGAGCCGGCGTCTTCGCGGCGTTCGCCCCCGCCGCACGAGCCGCCGGCAGCCTGCTGCTCGCCGGACTGGCCGTGGCCGCCGTCGTCGCGTACTGCAACGCCACGGCGTCGGCCCAACTCGCCGCGCAGTACCCGACCTCCGGCGGCACCTACGTCTACGGCCGCGAACGGCTGGGGGAGTGGTGGGGCTACGTCGCGGGCTGGGGGTTCGTCGTCGGCAAGACCGCCTCCTGCGCGGCCATGGCCCTGACGTTCGCCGCCTACGCCGTACCCGCGCCCTGGCAGCGCCCGGCCGCCGTCGTCGCGGTCCTCGCCCTGGCCGCGGTCAACTACCGCGGCGTCACGCGTACCGCCCGGCTTGCGATGATCATCGTGGTGGCGGTCCTGGCCGTGCTCGCGGTGGTCGCCACCGCGAGCCTGCTGGGCCCCCCGGGCCCGGAAGCGGCCCGCGGCGCGTCACCCTACGGGGTCCTGCAATCGGCCGGTCTGTTGTTCTTCGCCTTCGCCGGGTACGCGCGGATCGCGACCATGGGAGAAGAGGTACGCGAGCCGCAGCGCACGATTCCGCGAGCCATTCTGACCGCCCTGGCCCTGGCCGTCGGCGTGTACGCCGTCGTCGGCGTAGCGCTCCTGCACATCCTCGGCCCGGAGAAGCTGGCCGCGTCGGTCGCCCCGTTGGCCGACGCCGTGCACGCCGCCGGCTGGAACTGGGCCGCGCCCCTCGTCCGCGTCGGAGCCGCCCTCGCCAGCCTCGGCGCACTGCTGGCCCTCATCGCCGGGATCGGCCGCACCGCACTGGCCATGGCCCGCCACGACGACCTGCCCCGCTGGCTGTCCGCCGTGCACCCCCGGTACGCCGTCCCCCACCGAGCCGAGATCGCCCTCGCCGTCGTGGTCTGCGCCCTCGTGCTCACCGTCGACCTCCGCGGGGCGATCGGCTTCTCGTCCTTCGGCGTCCTGGTGTACTACCTGATCGCCAACCTCGCCGCCTGGACCCAGACCGGCGCCGACCGGCGCTACCCGCGGATCCTCCAGGCACTCGGCGCTCTCGGCTGCGTGGCGCTCGTCGCCACACTGCCCTGGCCGGCGGTGGTCGGCGGGCTCGCCGTCTTCGGCGTCGGACTGCTCTACCGCACCCTCCGCCTCCGCCTCACCTAACCCCCTCCCACCCCCACTCCCTCCCCCACTCCCTCCCCGCGCGCCCCCACTCCCTCCCCGCGCGCCCCCGCCTCTCCCCGCGTGCCCCCGCCTCTCCCCGTTGATCATGGAGTTAACCGTGGTGTCGACGGCGTGGCGAGGGTGCAAACTCCATGATCAACGTGCCGGGGGTGTGGGGCCGGGGGTGTGGGGGAGGGGGTGGGGGCGGGGTAGGAGGGTGGGGGTTAGGCGGGGCGGATTTGGTCGGCGAGGCGTACGGCGGCCTCTTCGACCGGCACCTCGACGGTGTCGCCGGTCGAGCGGCGCGTCACCTCGACGACGCCCCGGGCCAGCCCACGCGCACCGACAGTCACCCGCAACGGGATGCCTACCAACTCGGAGTCGCTGAACTTCACGCCCGGCCGCTCCTCGCGGTCGTCCCAGACGACCTCGATACCGTTGTTGCCCAAACGCTCGTAGAGCTCACGGGCCGCCAGCGCGGTCGCCTCATCGGTACCGAGCTGCACGATGACGACCTGGAACGGCGCCACCGCCATCGGCCACACGATGCCCTTGTCATCGTGGTGCGTCTCGACGATCGCCGCGATGGCCCGCTCCACCCCGATGCCGTACGAACCCATGATCGGCGCGACCCGAGTCCCGTCCGCCATCAGCACGCTGACACCCATCGACTCGCTGTACTTACGGCCCAGCTTGAAGATGTGCCCGACCTCGACGGTCTTCGTCGCCTCCAACGGCGTGCCACAGCGTACGCACGGCTCCCCGGCGACCACCTCACGCAGATCGGCCCAGCGCCCGACCACGATGTCCCGATCGACCTCGACCCCACGCAAGTGCACGTCGTCCACGTTGGCGCCGGTCGCCATCCCACGCCGCCCGCGCAACGCCTCATCCGCCACGATCGGCAACCCGCTGACGCCGACCGCCCCCAGACTGCCGGGCAACGCACCGAGCGCCGCACGGATCTCCTCCGCCTGCGCCGGCCGAATCGTGATCGCCCCGAGCGCGTCCACCAGCTTCTGCTCCACCAGCGCGTGGTCGCCCCGCAACAACACCAGCGTCAACTGATCGTCCACGACATACACCAGCGTCTTGACCTGACGATCCCCGGCGAACCCGTGACCCACCGCGAGATCTTCGATGGTGCGTACGCCCGGAGTGGCGAACCGCTCCGGCGCGTCCAGCAGATCCGCGTCCTCGACAGCCGTCAGCGCCGCCTGCGCAGCCTCCACATTCGCCGCGTACCCGCACCCCGGACAGACGATCGTGATGTCCTCACCGGCACCCGACGGGCACATGAACTCCCGCGAATCACTGCCGCCCATCGTCCCGTTCGACGCCTCGACCGCCACGACCGGAATCCCCAGCCGCTCGAAAATCCGCCGATACGCCTCGTAATGCCGGTCGAACGCAGTATCCAGCCCGGCCTCATCCACATCGAACGTGTACGAGTCCTTCATCGTGAACTCGCGTACGCGCATCAGCCCACTCTTCGGCCGCGGCTCATCCCGGAACTTCGTCTGGAACTGATACCACGCCTGCGGCAACTCCCGATAGGACCGCAACTCCGAAGCGACCGTCGCGAAGATCTCCTCATGCGTCATCCCCAACGCCAGATCAGCGCCCCGCCGATCACGCAGCCGGAACATCTCCTGCCCCATGACATCCCAGCGCCCCGACTTGTGCCAGATCTCGGCCGGATGCATCGCCGGCAACAGGAACTCCTGCGCCCCGATCCGATCCATCTCCTCCCGGATCACCGTCATGATCTTCGCGCGTACGCGGATCGCCAACGGCAGCAGGCTGTAATGCCCGGCCATGAGCTGCCGGATGAACCCGGCGCGGAGCAACAGTCGATGGCTCACGGCGTCGGCGTCCGCCGGATCCTGCCGCAAAGTAGGGACAAACATCTGTGACCAGCGCATAGCCGCCCAGCCTACCGGCCACACCCAGCCCGGTCGCGCGAGTTATCCGTCCTTCGGGCCGACGTCTTGACCGTCCTTCGGGCCGACGTCGCGATCCAACCGCTCCACCGCCGTACGCCGCGCGACGCTGAGCGAATCCGGCCGAGCCATCCGCCACTCCACCCCGAGCCGGTTCAACGCCACCTGGCACATCCGCATGATGTCCGGCGACTTGTTGCTGAAGAAATAGCGTGGGTACTCGTAGTCGCGGCCGCCCTTGTGCACGCGGTTGACCACTCGGCAGCCGTCCGAGTGGAACAGGCCGCGCAGGAAACGGCCTGGATGGGCGGCCACGATCTCCTCCTGCCACGGTTCGAGGACGATCGGGCGGTTGTGCTTCTTGCCGGGACCGGCCTGCGGAAGCAGGCACGGCCAATGCTTCGCGTAGGACTGGATGCCGGTGCACCCCACGGAGCGGACTCGTTGAACCTTGCGAGCGAGCGTGGCCAGCATCGCCGCCTCGGCCTCGGCCATGATGCCGGGGTACTTGTCGTCGCAAGCGATCCGCAGGACGGGCGTCTTGGCGGTGATCGTCAGATGCCCGTCGCCCAGATAGAGGCCCAGTAGATAGGCGTAGGACTCGGGATCGGGCGGCGCCTGCGGCGGGTTCTGACACCGAGGGCAGGGGATCGCCGCGTGCGGTTCGAGGTCGAGGCGTCCGTTGCCTACACACCAGTACCAGACGGTGTGACGAGGAAGGCCCATGATTCGGGCCACGGAGGCGATGCCGAGTCCGGTCGCGTACAGGGCGCGTGCGTGGTGTCGACGCTCAATGGGGTGCCGCGCTGCCATGCGGTGATTGTCGAACGTCAGTACGACAATTGTGCCGGGAACGGGATTCGAACCCGCACGTCCTTTCGGACAATGGATTTTGAGACCATCGCGTCAGCCAATTGCGCCATCCCGGCTCGGCTGGCTCACTGTACCCGACTAGGCTGCAACACTGAAACAAGGATCGCGGTGTGGGGGTTGAGTCGGTGACCGAAGGACAGGCGGCGCGCAAGCGGGTGCTGATCGCGGAGGACGAGGCGCTCATTCGGCTCGACCTCGCCGAGATGCTGGGCGAGGAGGGCTACGAGGTCGTCGGCGAGGCCGGGGACGGTGAGACCGCGGTACGCCTGGCCGAGGAGCTGAAGCCCGATCTGTGCATCTTCGACATCAAGATGCCGATCATGGATGGTTTGGCGGCGGCGGAGAAGGTCGCCGGCGCGCGGCTGGCTCCGGTGATCATTCTGACGGCGTTCAGTCAGCGGGATCTGGTGGAGCGGGCGCGGGCGGCCGGTGCGATGGCGTACTTGGTGAAGCCGTTCCAGAAGTCGGATCTGGTGCCGGCGATCGAGATCGCGTTGTCGCGGCATGCCGAGGTGGCGGCGTTGGAGGCTGAGGTCGCCGGGTTGAGCGACCGGCTGGAGACTCGTAAGGCGGTGGAGCGCGCGAAGGGTGCGCTCATGACGCAGTACGGGATGACGGAGCCGCAGTCGTTCAAGTGGATTCAGCGGACGGCGATGGATCATCGGATGACGATGCGTGAGGTCGCTGAGCGGATCATCGAGGAGGCGGCTGCCGAAGCGGCCGAGTAGCTCCGGAAAGTACCCACCCGCAGGTCTCTGACCTGCGGGTTTTTGCTTTCATCTATTAAGTCGATCATGTTTCGGTCATGTGATCGCATCGCGTTGGCCACCGTTGGGTCACGGCTTGGTCGCCAATGTCGGCGTGTGCGTGTCCCAAGCCTTGACATGGCTCCTCGCGAACACCTACGTTCGCGCCACCGGTGTCACGCATCACAGCCATGAGCACGCAATTGGCTGTTGTGCGTCAGGCAACCGACCGTCTGCGGGTCGCCCGAAGACGGACATGGGTTGAGGAGTCGAGAGGAATAGGATGAACAGGCGCATCAAGGCACTCACCGTGCTTGCCGCCGCAGCCGCCACCGCGGTCGCGGCGACGGCGTGCGACAGCTCCGGCGGTGAAAGCGGCTCGGGCACCACCGAGGTCGTCGTCGGCGTGGACCTTCCCTTCCAGGGTTCGTCGAAGGACGCCTCCGACTCGACCTGGAACGCGATGTCGCTCTACCTCGAGCAGGCCGGCAACAAGGCCGGCAAGTACAAGGTCACGCTCAAGAAGTACGACGACTCGACCGCGGCGGCCGGCAAGTGGGACGCGGCGCAGTGCACCAAGAACGCGAACGACCACGTGGCCAACACGAACGAGGTCGCGGTCATGGGCACGTACAACTCCGGTTGCGCGCAGCTGCAGATCCCGGTGCTGAACCAGGACCCGAGCGGCCCGATGCTGATGGTCTCGCACGCGAACACCAACCCCGGCCTCACCAAGACCTGGGACACCGGTGAGCCCGCCAAGTGGTACCCGACCAACAAGCGCAACTACGCGCGTGTGGTCACCACCGACGACTACCAGGGCAAGGCCGCCGCGCAGATGGCGATCAAGGACCTGGGTGTGAAGAACTGCCTCGTCCTCGATGACACCGAGACCTACGGCAAGGGCGTCGCGAAGCAGTTCGCCGATGAGGCCACCAAGCAGGGCATCAAGGTGAGCACCGCGGCGTGGGACGCCAAGGCGACCAACTACAACGCTCTGTTCAACAAGGCCAAGACCGACGCCGTCGACTGTGTCTTCACCGGTGGCGTGTTCGACAACAACGGCGGCCAGCTGGTCAAGGACAAGGTCCGCATCCTGGGCGACAACAAGACGGTGAAGCTGATCGGCCCGGACGGCATGGTCGGCTACCCGGAGTTCGACAAGATGCCCGAGGCTGAGGGCGCGTACCAGACGTTCCCGGGTCTGGGCCTGTCGGACCTCGCGAAGTCCACGGTCACCGGCAAGTTCCTGACCGACTACAAGGCCAAGTACGGCGCCGACCCGGCCAGCCCCTACGCGCTCTACGGCGTGCAGGCGCTTCAGGTGATCCTGGCCGCGATCGAGAAGTCCGACGGTACGCGTAAGGGCGTCACCGAGCAGGTGCTGAGCGGAACCGGGGTTTCGATCCCGTCCTCGACGGCGATCCTGGGCAAGGACATCAAGATCGACCCGGCCACCGGCGACGTCAACGCGATCGACATGACGATCCAGACGATCACCGGCGGCAAGGAGACCACCGTCAAGGCCTGGCCGGTCGCCTGACCAGGTAGGTGACGGCACCTAACGGATGAGCTGGGGAGGGAGCCGCTGCGGCCCGGCGTCGCACGGCTCCCTCCGCGCATCCAGGGGCACGTCCACGACGGACATACCGATCGCCCTTCCAAGGAGCACCATGGCACAGTCCACGACAGCTGCCGGGACCTTGCCCCGTACGCGGCTGAATCTGTCGGCGTACGGCGAGCGAATCGCCGGCTACACGATCCTCGCCGCCGTAGCGGCCTGGCTCGCGATCAACTTCATCGACAATCCGCAGCAGTTCATGACCGCTTCGGTCATCGGCATCAGCAACGGCGCGTTGTACGCGCTGATCGCGCTGGGCTACTCGCTCGTGTACGGCATCATCGAGCTGATCAACTTCGCGCACGGCGACTTGTTCATGTTGGGCACCTTGTTCAGCGCCATGATCGTCGGAGCGGCGTTCTCGCTGTTCAACGAGCAGGTCGCGATGGGGCCGCTCGGCTGGGCGATCTTCGCGGCGACGTTGCTGCTGGCGGCGGCCTTCTGCGCCTCGATCAATGTGACCATCGAGTTCCTCGCGTACCGGCGGCTCCGGCACGCTCCGAAGCTCGCGCCGCTGATCACGGCGGTCGGCATGAGCTTCATCCTGCAGTTCATCGGTCTGAAGTGGAACGGCTCAGGACAGAAGTCGAAGCCGAGCGTGTTGCCGCAGGGCTACATCGACCTCGGCGGCGTCCGGATCTACACCAGCTTCTTCGTGGTGCTGGCGGTCGTCGTCCCGGTCCTCGTGCTGATGACCTGGATCGTGACCAAGACCCGGGCCGGCAAGGCGATGCGCGCGACCGCGCAGGACCCCGACGCCGCCCGGCTGATGGGCGTCAACGTCAACCGGATCATTTCCTTCACCTTCGCCATGGGCGGCGCACTGGCGGGCGTCGCCGGGCTCATGTACGAGCAGGTGGTCACCACGACCCGGTACGACCTGGGTCTGCAGCTCGGCCTGATCGCGTTCACGGCCGCGGTGCTCGGTGGTATCGGCAGCCTTCCCGGCGCGGTGCTGGGCGGTGTGCTGATCGGCCTGATCCAGGGTCTGAACGAGGGTGTCAAATACGGTGCCGGGCAGCGGTGGACGCAGAGCGTCGTCTTCTCGATCCTCATCCTGATGCTGGTCTTCCGGCCGGCCGGTCTGCTGGGCAAGGCCACAAGGGAGAAGGTGTGACCATGAGCCAGCCGACTATCGCGGTTCCCACACCGAAGCGACCGCAGAGCATCGACCGGACGCGGCTGGGGTGGCCGCTCGGCTTCACCATCGCGGCCGTCGTCGTGGTCGTCTTCTACGGTTTCATCCTGCCCTTCCTGGTGCCCGGCGTACGGGTCTGGGTTCAGGACTGGCTGCCGATCAGTGAGATCAACGTCGCGCTCATCTGGGCGATGAGTGCTCTGGGCCTGAACATCGTGGTCGGTTACGCCGGCCTGCTGGACCTGGGGTATGTGGCGTTCTGGGCGCTGGGCGGCTACACCACCGCGTGGTTGATGTCCGACTTCGGGTTCGGTGGCAAGGTCAACTTCAACATCTTCGGCAACGCCGGACCGTCCAGCACCACGGGCATCCATCTGAACGTCGTGTTGGTGTTCCTCGCTGCGGCGGCGGTCTGCGCCTTGTTCGGCGTGATCATCGGCGCGCCGACGTTGCGGTTGCGCAGCGACTATCTGGCGTTGGTGACGCTCGGTTTCGGTGAGATCATTCCGCAGATCTTCCGTAACGGCGACCCGGACGGTCTCGGGTTCAACCTGAGCAACGCCACGCTCGGCATCGGGCCGATCGACTCGATGACGTTCGTCCGGATCAACAAGGGCGAGGTCGCGGTCGGGCAGATGAACGTGTTCGACCACGTCGGACGGTTCATCCTGTTCGCGTTGCTCACCGCGTTGATCATCTTCGTCTCGCTGCGGCTGCGGCAGGGCCGGCTCGGCCGGGCCTGGCTGGCCATCCGTGAGGACGAGCTGGCGGCGAGCGCGATGGGCGTACCGCTGATGCGGGCCAAGCTGGCGGCGTACGCCGTCGGCGCGATCGCCGGTGGCATCGGCGGTGTGGCGTACGCGTTGCACCTGGGCCGGATGCTGCCCGACCCGTTCACCTTCGCCGTCTCGATCACGCTGCTGGCGATGGTCGTGCTGGGCGGCATGGGCAACGTGTGGGGCGTGCTGCTCGGCGCGCTGGTGATCTCCTGGTTCAACTCGACGGGCCTGCCGCAGATCGGCGACTCGTTCAACTCCACGTTCGGCACGGACGTCGACTTCCCGTCGTTCAACTTCCTGATCTTCGGTGGAGTGCTCGTGCTGATGATGTTGTTCCGCCGCGAGGGCTTCCTGCCCGAGTCGCGTACGCGTCTGGTCCTGCATGAGGGCGAGACGGGCGACACGCAGGCGGAGGAGCCGGAGCAGGAGCTGGTCGACGAGACCACGGTCAAGTCGGGAGACGTGAAGTGAGCGAGAACGCGACTCTGACGTCCGTTCCGGCGCTGCAGGCCGACGACGTCTCGGTGGTCTTCGGCGGTCTGGTGGCCGTCAACAAGGTCAGTTTCACGGTGCCCGATCAGAGCATCGTGAGCCTCATCGGCCCGAACGGCGCCGGCAAGACCACGTTCTTCAACGTGCTCACCGGGTTGTACCCGACCGAGCGCGGCGGGCAGGTGATCCTCGGCGGCCGGGACGTCACCGGCATGGCGCCGCACAAGATCGCGTCGCTCGGCCTGGCCCGGACGTTCCAGAACATCCGGCTGTTCAACCTGATGACGGCGGAGGAGAACGTCAAGGTCGCGATGCACTCGCACCTGAAGTCGGGCGTCTTCGGCACCGTCATCCGGGCGCCGTGGCAGCGCCGGGAGGAGCACGAGGCGCACGAGTTCGCGTTGGATCTGCTCAAGTTCGTGGGCATCGGGAAGTCGGCGTACGAGTACGCCCGCAACCTGTCCTATGGCGACCAGCGGCGGCTGGAGGTGGCTCGGGCGCTCGCGCTCAAGCCGCGGGTGCTGCTGCTCGACGAGCCCACTGCGGGCATGAACCCGCGCGAGTCCGCCGAGTTCGTGGACTTCGTCCACCGCGTACGCGACGAGCGGAAGGTGTCGGTGCTGCTCATCGAGCACGACATGAGCGTCGTCATGCGGGTGTCGGAGCGGATCACCGTGCTCGACCGGGGCGAGAAGATCGCCGAGGGCACCGCCGAGGAGGTCCGCACCAACCCGCGGGTCGTCGAGGCGTACCTGGGCAGCGCGGCGAACGACAACCACGTGACCATCGACGACGGTGAGGAGGCCGGGTCGTGACGATGCTGGACGTGAGCGGCATCTCCGTCTACTACGGCAACATCGCCGCGGTGAAGGACCTGTCGCTCCAAGTGGAGCAGGGTGAGATCGTGACCCTGATCGGCTCCAACGGCGCGGGGAAGTCCACCACGCTGCGGACGATCTCCGGGCTGCTCAAGCCGAAGTCGGGGAACATCGTGTTCGACGGTCGCAAGATCGAGGGCATGCCGGCGCACGACATCGTCCGGCTGGGTCTTGCCCAGTCGCCCGAGGGCCGGCGGATCTTCCCGCGGATGAGCGTCGCGGAGAACCTGGACCTGGGTGCGTACCTCCGCAACGACAAGGAGGGCATCGCCGAGGACCAGGAGCGGATGCTCGAACTGTTCCCGCGGCTGCGGGAGCGGATCGCGCAGAAGGCAGGCACCTTGTCCGGCGGCGAGCAGCAGATGCTGGCCGTCGCGCGGGCGCTGATGGCCCGGCCGAAGCTCCTGCTGCTCGACGAGCCGTCGATGGGTCTGGCGCCGGTGCTGGTGGACGTCATCTTCGCGACCATCAAGCGGATCCGTGAGGCGGGCACGACGGTGCTGGTCGTCGAGCAGAACGCGCGGGCCGCGTTGAGCGTCGCCGACCGGGCGTACGTGCTGGAGTCGGGGGCGATCAAGCTCAGCGGTGAGGCCCGGGCGCTGCGCAACGACCCGGAGATCGCCAAGGCCTACCTGGGCGGTTAGCCGGGCTTGTGGTGACACTCAGATCAGGGATATCCATGGAATCTTGTCCCAAGATCACATGGATATCCCTGATCTGCATCTCTGGGGCGTACGGATGTCGTAACCTACCTTCGTGCGAATTGTCCAGATTGTGACGGCTGCGCTGCTGGTCGCCGCCGGAGCCACCGCCTGCAGCAACGACGACAACGGCGGAGGCGGTGGCGCGGCCACCCCGATGCCGAGCGTGACCGCCGACGCGGCGCTGGCCGCGAAGGTGCCCGCGGCGATCAAGTCCGACGGGAAGATCACCGTCGGCACGGAGGCGACGTACGCCCCGGCGGAGTTCCTCGACACCGACGGCAAGACGGTGATCGGCTTCGACATCGACCTGTTCAAGGCGGTCGCGGCGCGGCTGGGACTGACCGCAGACTTCCAGCAGAGCACCTTCGGCGCCATCATCCCCGGCGTCGGCACGGGCAAGTATGAGGCCGGCGTCTCGGCGTTCACGATCAACAAGGAACGCCTGCAGCAGGCCAACATGACCAGCTACTTCAACGCCGGTACGCAGTGGGCGGTGAAGAAGGGCAACCCGCAGGGCGTCTCCATCGATGAGCCGTGCGGCAAGCGGATCGCCGTGCAGAAGGACACCGTCCAGGTCGACGACATCACGGTCCGGTCGACCGCGTGCACCTCGGCAGGGAAGGCCGCCGTCACCATCAACCCGTACCCGGGGCAGGACGCGGTGGCCAACTCGGTGGCCTCCGGCAAGGACGACGCGATGCTGGCCGACTCGCCGGTCACGGCGTACGCCGTCAAGCAGTCCAACGGAGAGCTGGAGACGCTGGGCGACATCTACGACTCGGCGCCCTACGGATACGTGACCGCCAAGGCGCAGACCGACTTCGCCGAGGCCCTGCGCGGGGCCGTCCAGTCGCTCATCGACGACGGCAGCTACAAGCAGATCCTCCAGGCCTGGGGCGTGGAGAGCGGCGCGATCAAGACCTCCCAGGTCAACCCGGCGTGACCGGGAGACGGTACGGGACGGGGAGACACAAGAGGTGACCCAGCAGCCGGAGCCGCTGACGGCGGTGCCGGTCCGGCATCCGGGCCGGTGGGTGGCGGTCGGCGTGATCGTCGTGCTCGCCGCGATGTTCGCCCACCTGCTCATCACGAACGACTCGTTCCACTGGTCGTTCATGGTCCACAACATGTTCACCCCGGCCGTGCTGCGCGGTCTGCAGGGCACCCTGCTGATGACCGTGCTGGCCATGTTCTTCGGCATCGCGCTGGGCATCCTGGTGGCGATCGCCCGGCTCTCGCCCAACCCGGTGCTGCGCGGCGTGGCCTGGGTCTACACCTGGTTCTTCCGGGCGATACCCCGGCTGGTGCTGCTGGCTCTGCTGGGCAATCTGAACATCCTGTGGCCGCAGATCTCGTTCGGCGTGCCGTTCGACACCTACATCGGGAAGATCTTCGGGATCACCGACCTGCACATGCGGGTGTTCGAGGGACAGACGCGCGACCTGCTGTCGGGGTTCATCGCCGGGCTCATCGGCCTGGCGCTCTCGGAGGCGGCGTACATGGCCGAGATCGTGCGCGCCGGCATGCAGTCGATCGACCCCGGGCAGGAGGAGGCCGCGACCGCGCTCGGCATGCGGCGCTCGCAGACGCTGCGCCGGATCGTGCTGCCGCAGGCGATGCGCGTCATCATCCCGCCCACCGGCAACGAGACCATCGCCATGCTCAAGGACACCTCGCTGCTGATCTACGTGCCGGTCACCGCCGAGCTGTTCTTCCAGCTGTCCGCGATCGGCAGCCGCACCTTCCTGCCGTTCCCGATGTATGTCGCGGCCAGCCTGTGGTACCTGGCCATCGTCAGCGTCCTGCTGATCGGCCAGCACTTCCTGGAGCGCCACTTCGCCCGGGGCCACCGCACGGAACAGGCCCGGATCCGGCTGGCCGGCATCGCCGGGGAGCAGGGCGGCACGCTGTGACCGTCCCGGACGCCCCGCCGCCGGACGTCATGGTCCAGGCCGACCAGGTCCACAAGTACTTCGGCCGGCTGGAAGTGTTGCGGGGCATCGACTTGACCGTCCCCGCCGGGCAGGTGTGCGTCCTGCTGGGACCGTCGGGCTCCGGCAAGTCCACCTTCCTGCGCTGCATCAACCACCTGGAGAAGGTGACCAGCGGCCGGATCTGGGTCGGCGGCGAGCTGATCGGCTACCGCCAGCGCGGCGACAAGCTCTACGAACTGCACGACAAGCAGATCGCCGAACAGCGCCGCGACATCGGCATGGTGTTCCAGCGGTTCAACCTGTTCCCGCACATGACGGCGCTGCAGAACGTGATGGAGGCGCCCCAGCGGGTCAAGGGCGAGTCCAAAGAGGAGGTCCGCGAGCGCGCCAAGGCGCTGATGGACCGCGTCGGCCTGGCCGACAAACAGGACAGCTATCCCGCGCAACTGTCCGGCGGCCAGCAGCAACGCGTGGCCATCGCCCGGGCGCTCGCGATGCGGCCCAAACTCATGCTGTTCGACGAGCCGACCAGTGCGCTGGACCCGGAGCTGGTCGGCGAAGTCCTCGACGTCATGCAGGGCCTGGCCGGCGAGGGGATGACCATGATCGTGGTCACCCACGAGATCGGGTTCGCCCGCGAGGTCGGTGACCAGGTCGTCTTCATGGACGCCGGGGTGGTCGTCGAGTCCGGCCGGCCGCGCGACGTGCTGGAGAACCCCCAGCACGAACGCACCCGCGCCTTCCTCGCCAAAGTCCTCTAACGCGGGGCACCGGGCAACGCTGCCAAGCCCGCGAGAAACTCAAGACGCTCCGCCGGGGTCAAGGCCCGCCACGGGGCTGCGGCTCCGCGGTTCGTCTCGGCTTCGACGGTGATACGCACAGCGGAGTGCCCCGGCAGGGCGACGATGCCGGCGGCGGTCAACCCGGCGGCCTGCCAGGCGGCGGCGTGCGCGTCGGCTCGGTGGTAGCGCAGCGTTCCCAACCTGGTCAACAAGGTCGCACCGGTGTGCGTACCCAGGGAAGGCAACGGGAGCACCGCGGACAAGGCGTGACCGTCGGTCGTGACCGCCCAGGTGGCTGGATCTTGCGCGACGGCGAGCGCGCGGCCGGCGAGGTCGGCGAGGCGCGCGACCGGCTGCCCGGCCCAGAGCGTGTCCGTGACCTTCGCATGCAGCTCAGCGAGCGCGGCGAGGAATTCGCGCCCGCGGTCGGTGGCCCGGAACGTGCCGTCTTCGGCGACGGCGAGCATCCCGCGCTCGGCCTGGCCGGCGACGATCTCGCGGGCCTGCGCGAGGTCGCCGTAGCGGCGGATCGCGGCGAACTGTCCCGGAGTGACCGCTTCGCCCGCGCCCAGCCGAGTACGCAGGTCGATCAGGTAGCCGACGGCGGACACCCCGCCGAACGACTCGCTCAGTTCGCGACCGCCCATCGACCGCGTGGCCAGCATCGTCTCGGCGAAAACCCGGTCGATCGCGGGCGCCGCCAACGCCGCGAATGCCTCAGGTGCGAGTTCGTCCACCGCGCGAGCGTAGCGGTGCGGCGGATTGTCGGACGCCTGCAATAGGCTTCCGGGGTGACTGACGCTCGACTGTTGCTGCTGGACGGACATTCGCTCGCATACCGGGCCTTTTTCGCGCTGCCCGCCGAGAACTTCTCGACCACCACCGGGCAGACGACCAACGCCGTCTACGGCTTCACCTCGATGCTGATCAACGTGATCAAGGACGAGCGGCCGACCCACGTCGCGGTCGCGTTCGACGTCTCCCGGCAGTCGTTCCGCACCGAGCAATACGCGGAGTACAAGGCGGGCCGGTCGGAGACGCCGGAACAATTCAAGGGCCAGGTCAGCCTGGTGCACGAGGTGCTCGACGCGCTCAAGATCAGCCACGTGCAGCTGGAGGGCTACGAGGCCGACGACGTCATCGCGACCATGGCCCGGCAGGGCCGCGAAGCCGGGATGAAGGTGTTCATCTGCACCGGCGACCGCGACGCGTTCCAGCTGATCACCGACGACGTCACCGTGCTCTACCCGCGCAAGGGCGTCTCCGACCTGGCCCGGATGGACCCGGCGGCGGTGCTCGAACGCTACGGCGTCGGCCCCGACCGCTACCGCGACCTGGCCGCGCTGGTCGGCGAGTCCAGCGACAACCTGCCCGGCGTGCCCGGGGTCGGGCCGAAGACCGCCGCCAAGTGGATCGACCTCTACGGCGGCATCGACGGCGTCGTGGAGCACGCCGACCAGATCAAGGGCAAGGCCGGCGACAGCCTGCGCGAGCACCTGGCCGGAGTGATGCGCAACCACCAGCTCAACTACCTGCTCGACGACCTCACGCTGCCGCTCGCGGTGGACCAGACCGGCTGGACCGGCTGGGACCGCGAGGAGGTGCACCGAGTCTTCGACGCGCTGGAGTTCCGGGTCCTGCGCGAGCGGCTCTACCAGTACCTGGAGATCACCGACGAGCCCGAGGCGCAGGCCGGCTTCGACGTCACCGGCGAGGTCATGCGGGCCTCCGGCGCGCTCACCGACTGGCTCATCGCCCAGGCGGGCAAGCCGACCGGCGTCGCGGTCAGCGGCACGTTCGGCCGCGGCACCGGCAACCTGACCGGCATCGCGCTGGCCACCGACGAATCCGCCGCCTGGTTCGACCCGTCGGAGGTCGACCAGGTCGACGACGAGTCGTTCGCCCGCTGGCTCGGCGACCCCGACCAGCCCAAGGTGCTGCACGACGAGAAGCCCGCGCTGCTGGCGTTCGCCGCCCGGGGCTGGGCGCTGGCCGGAGTCACCCGGGACACCGCGCTCGCGGCGTACCTGGTCCGGCCGGACCAGCGCAGCTATGACCTGGCCGACCTGTCGGTCCGCTACCTGCACCGGGAACTGCGGGCCGAGGCGCCCGACGACGGCGGCCAGCTGGCCCTCGACTTCGGCGACAACACCGCGGCCGACAGCGCCGCCGAGGCGTTGATGCTGCGCGCCCGGGCCACCCTCGACCTGGTGGACGCCTTGGGCGACGAACTCGACAACGGCGACCCCGAGGCGCACGGCTCCCGGCTGCTCGCCGAGGTCGAGCTGCCCCTGGTCAAGGTGCTGGCCCGGATGGAGCAGACCGGCATCGCCGCCGACACCGACTACCTCAGCGAGCTGGAGGCGTTCTTCGCCGGCGAGGTCAAGTCGTCCGCTCAGTCGGCGTACGGGGTGATCGGGCGCGAGTTCAACCTCGGCTCGCCCAAGCAGCTGCAGGAGATCCTGTTCACCGAGCTGAACCTGCCGAAGACCAAGAAGATCAAGACCGGCTACACCACCGACGCCGACTCCCTGCAATGGCTGTACGCCGAGACCGGCCACCCGGTGCTGGAGCACCTGCTGCGCCACCGCGACGTCGCCAAGCTGAAGTCGACCGTGGACGGCCTGCTCAAGTCGGTCAGCGAGGACGGCCGCATCCACACGACGTTCTACCAGACCGTCGCGGCCACCGGTCGGCTGTCGAGCACCGACCCCAACCTGCAGAACGTGCCGATCCGCACCGAGGAGGGCCGGCGCATCCGCCGCGCCTTCATCGTCGGCCCGGACTACGAGTCGCTGATGACGGCCGACTACTCGCAGATCGAGATGCGGATCATGGCCGACCTCTCCGGCGACGAGGGCCTCATCCAGGCCTTCACCTCCGGCGAGGACCTGCACACCTGGGTGGCCTCCCAGGTCTTCGAGACCGACCAGATCACCCCCGACCACCGCCGCAAGATCAAGGCGATGTCCTACGGGCTGGCCTACGGACTGTCCGCCTTCGGGCTGGCCCAGCAGCTGGGCATCTCCACCCAAGAGGCCAACGGCTTGATGGAGGACTACTTCGCCCGGTTCGGCGGCGTACGCGACTATCTGCAGCGCGTGGTCAGGCGGGCCGGTGCGGACGGCTACACGGCGACGATCCTCGGCCGTCGCCGCTACCTGCCCGATCTGCGGAGCGACAACCGGCAGCGCCGCGAGATGGCCGAGCGGATGGCGCTCAACGCCCCGATCCAGGGCTCGGCGGCCGACATCATCAAGATCGCCATGCTTCGCGTCGACGCCGCGCTGCGGGACGAGCAGCTCGCCTCGCGCCTGCTGCTCCAGGTGCACGACGAACTCGTCCTCGAGATCGCGCCAGGGGAGCGGGAACAGGTGGAAACGTTGCTGCGCCGCGAAATGGGCGGAGCGCACCAGCTCTCAGTGCCGCTGGAGGTGTCGGTCGGCGTCGGCCGCGACTGGAACGCCGCCGACCACTAACCCCACCCTCACCCGCCGCCGGGCCGCTCGCGCGCCGGGCCGCTCGCGCGGCCGCCCCGCCCACCGATCTCCCCGTTGATCATGGAGTTAACTGTTGTCTCGGCGGTGTGTCGGCACTGGAAAGTCCATGATCAACGGGACGGCAGGGTGGCGGTGAAGATCGCCGTACCGGGGATGATGTCCCCGCGATGCGGACTCCAGCCGCCCCAGACCTGTTCGTTGCCGACCGTCCACTCCGGTTCGACCAGGTCGGTCAGATGGAATCCGGCTCCGGTGATCAGGCGTACCCAGTCGCCGACCGTCCGGTGATGCTCCACGTAGACCGCCGTGCCCTCGGCGTCCTCTTCGACGTACGGGCGGCGGTCGAAGTAGGAGCTGACCGCGTACAGGCCTTCTTCGCCGGGCTCGTCGAGGAAGCACCACCGGATCGGGTGCGAGACGGAGAACACGAAGCGGCCGCCGGGGCGCAGCACCCGGGCCACCTCGGCGAGCACTCCGCCGGCGTCGGCGACGAACGGCATCGCCCCGTACGCCGAACACACGAGGTCGAAGGAGTCAGGGGCGAACGGCAGGTGCACCGCGTCGGCCTGCACCACCGGCAGGCGTACGCCGGACCGCGCGTCCAGTTCCCGCGAGTGAGCCAGCTGGCGGCCGGACAGTTCGAGCCCGATCGCCGTCGCGCCCTGCGTGAGCAGCCAGCGACCGCACTGCCCGGCGCCGCAGCCGATCTCCAGGACGTGTCTGCCCTCGACGTCGCCGAGCAGCCGGGCCCACGCCTCGTCCAGTCCCTCGGGTCCCCAGATGAACCGGGTGTCGCCGAGGAATTCGCCGTGTTCGGCCTGGTACGCGTCGGCGGCGCCGTCCCACCAGTGGCGGCTGGCGCGCATCGTCTCGTCGGCGGCGACGGGCCGCCGGTTCGGCCGGGCCCCTTGATCGGGATAAGTCACCTGATCATTGTCACGGGCACACCGAACGCCATGCGTCCAGGTCCAGGTGCTTGCGCATCGAGGCGAACCGCAGCTTCTTCGTGGCCGGGCAGAACTGGGCGGGGGACAGGTCGTACTCGACGTGGAACACCGGTTTGCCCGCGGTGATGAACACGCTCAGCCGGGCGCATTCGGCGTACTGGGCGCACTCCTCGTTGACGGCGAAGTCGAACGACGGCTGCAACTGCTCGGCCTGGTCGACGTCGTTCTTGAGGCCCACCGCCAGCCCGTGCCGGTGCGCCAGGTCGGCCACCCGGCGGTTGAAGGCGAGCTGATCCGCGGCGGTCAGGGAGAACCCGCTGTCATTCGCGTACGCCTCCAGGTTGTCCGGCTCGACGCCGTCGAAGCCCTTGTCCCGGCACATCTTCATCCGGTCGGTGAGGATGGGGGACAGCAGGTCCCAGCGCCGGACGTCGACCCAGTGCTCGCCGGGCCAGCCGTCCAGCTCCTTGCCGAGCACCGACTTCGGGTACCGGCCGGAGTCGGCGCGGAAGTCCTCCTGCGCGCCCGCGTTCAGGTAGCAGATCACCTTCCGGCCGGCCTTGTGCAGGGCGGCGACCTGGGCGGCCGTCGTCGTGAACAGGTCGACGTCGTATACCTCGGCCGGCACGGTGAGGTCGAGTCTCCCGGAAAGCTGCCATTGCCAGGTCTGCCCGACCCGGGGCTTCCATCGGCCGGTGCTCGCACTCGCCCTCGCAGGGGCCGGGGCCGATGCGGCGGCCAGGGACGGGGACGCCGTCGCGGACGCGGCTTCTGCTGTCGGCGTACCACTGGGGGAAGTTGATGCCGAATCTGCCGCGATCGACGGGCCGGACGCGGACCCGCAGCCGGCGGTCGCGAGCGCGAGGGCTAGCCTGATCGTTATCCACAGAGGACGCACGGCGTCATGATGCCCGACGAGGCATGTCGAGGCGAATAGTGACCTGGGCCACATGATCGACTGTGGCTCGGCCGATCAGTGTGATCAGACACACGTTCGGTCGGGAAGCGTGCCCGACCCGGGACTTGCGAGCGGAAGTCTTCTTCTCAAAGCTGATGGGGTTGCGACGTGTGCTAGTGGGCACGGTAAGCTGTTCAATGCACTTACGCCGCCGCGTGCCTCGGTAGGGAGAAGGTTCGCAGCCGTCGATGCGACCTCGTTGGAGGGAGCGTCCTCGGCGGGCGTCGAGGGGTGCACCTGTCTTACCTGACACCATCCGACCGGAGCAACAGTCCACATGACGAGCAGCATCGAGGCCACCTCGAGCGTCACCAGGGTCACTCACGACGATCTGGGTTCTGAGGAAGCATTCCTCGCCGCGATCGACGAGACCATCAAGTACTTCAACGACGGCGACATTGTCGAAGGCACCGTCGTCAAGGTCGATCGGGACGAGGTCCTGCTCGACATCGGCTACAAGACCGAGGGCGTCATCCCCTCGCGCGAGTTGTCGATCAAGCACGACGTGGACCCCTCCGAGGTCGTCTCCGTTGGTGACCACATCGAGGCCCTTGTTCTCCAGAAGGAGGACAAGGAGGGTCGCCTGATCCTCTCGAAGAAGCGTGCGCAGTACGAGCGGGCGTGGGGCACCATCGAGAAGATCAAGGACGAGGACGGCGTCGTCCGCGGCTCCGTCATCGAGGTCGTCAAGGGTGGTCTCATCCTGGACATCGGCCTGCGAGGCTTCCTGCCCGCGTCTCTCGTCGAGATGCGCCGGGTGCGCGACCTGCAGCCGTACGTCGGCCGCGAGCTCGAGGCGAAGATCATCGAGCTGGACAAGAACCGCAACAACGTGGTTCTGTCCCGTCGCGCCTACCTCGAGCAGACGCAGTCCGAGGTCCGGACCGAGTTCCTCAACAAGCTCGGCAAGGGTCAGGTCCGCAAGGGTGTCGTGTCCTCGATCGTGAACTTCGGCGCGTTCGTCGACCTCGGTGGGGTCGACGGCCTGGTGCACGTCTCCGAGCTGTCCTGGAAGCACATCGACCACCCGTCCGAGGTTGTCGAGGTCGGCCAGGAGGTCGAGGTCGAGGTTCTCGACGTCGACCTGGACCGCGAGCGGGTCTCGCTGTCGCTCAAGGCGACGCAGGAGGACCCGTGGCGTCAGTTCGCCCGGACCCACGCGATCAACAACATCGTGCCGGGTAAGGTCACCAAGCTGGTTCCGTTCGGCGCGTTCGTCCGCGTCGAGGACGGCATCGAGGGCCTGGTCCACATCTCCGAGCTGGCCGAGCGCCACGTCGAGATCCCGGAGCAGGTCGTCCAGGTCGGCAGCGAGGTCATGGTCAAGGTCATCGACATCGACCTCGAGCGTCGCCGCATCTCGCTGTCCCTGAAGCAGGCCAACGAGGGCTTCGTCGAGGGCGAGGAGCACTTCGACCCGACGCTCTACGGCATGTCGGCGTCCTACGACGCCGAGGGCAACTACATCTACCCCGACGGCTTCGACCCCGACACGGGCGAGTGGCTCGAGGGCTACGACAAGCAGCGCGAGGCGTGGGAGACGCAGTACGCCGAGGCCCGCACGCGCTGGGAGGCCCACACCAAGCAGGTCCAGACCTCGCGGGCGGCGGACGCTGCCGCTGTCAACGAGGCTCCGTCCGGCAACGTCTCGACGTCGACCCCGGCGAAGGCCACCGAGGAGCCCACGGGCACCCTGGCCACCGACGAGGCGCTCGCGGCGCTGAAGGAGAAGCTGGCCGGCGGCAAGTGAGCCGCTAGTTCCACTACAGAAGCCCCGCTCGGCATCGCTGGGCGGGGCTTCTGCCTTTCCGCCTCCGCCATCCGGGCTTTCCGTGCAGATTACGGTTATGCAGGCCTCCGGTGCCCAAGATCGCATGCAGATCCGTGATCTGGTGGGAAAGCCGGCGGCAGTGGAAAGGCCGGGCGCAGTTGCAAAAGGGTTCAGGGGGCGAAGATCGCCGCTATCGCCATCGCGCCCGCCGCCGTGGCGTACCCGCTGATCATGAGCAGGGTGACGCTGAGCGCGACCGTCACGCCGAGCGCACGGGGCGCCGCGATCCGGCCGGTACGGCGGAGATGGCGTGGGGGAGCGGTGCGGACGGTGAGCGGGCGGCGAGTGCCGCTGCGGTGCCGTCCTGTCATGGAACCGGACCTTATGTCGGATAAATGCGGCAGGCCGCACGCCACGCCGCGTCGTACGCTGTCCGCATGCTTTTCGTGGGGCTGACCGGCGGCATCGGGTCGGGTAAGAGTTCGGTCGCGGCGCGGCTGCGGGAGCTGGGCGCGGTCGTGATCGACTCCGACCGGCTCGCCCGCGAGGTCGTCGAACCCGGCACCGACGGGCACGCCGAGGTCGTGGCGCGATTCGGGACCGGGGTGCTGGCGGCGGACGGATCGATCGACCGCGCGGCCCTGGCGGCCAAGATCTTCGGCGACGCCGACGCGCGCAAGGCGCTCGAAGGCGTCATCCATCCGCGGGTGCGGGCGCGGACCGCCGAGCTCGCGATGGCGGCCCCGTCGGACGCGGTCGTGGTCAACGACGTCCCGCTGCTCGTCGAGGCTGGTTTGGCTGGGACGTACCAGATGGTCGTGGTGGTGCTGGCGAGCGAGGAGATCCGCGTCGCGCGGCTCGTCGCCACGCGTGGCATGACCGAGGCGGAGGCGCACTCGCGGATCGCCGCCCAGGCCACCGACGAGCAGCGCAAGGCCGTGGCCGATGTGCTGATCATCAACGAAGGCACGCTCGAGGACCTGCGCGCGCAGGTGGATCAGGCGTGGCCTGCGCTCGCCGACCGCGCCCGGCAGGACGGGTGAGGGCGCTTCAGACGCGTGCGGGCAGGGTGGGCAGGGGTTTGCTGAAGTCGATGTCGAGCTGGGCGAACCCCAACGGCGTCCGGATCTCCAGCCGCCGGACGACGCCGGTCGGGTCGACCCAGTAGCGCATCAGCGCCGCCCCCGGCGGGCTCCCCGCGTCCGCCGCCGTGTGGATCTCGAACACCGCGACCGGCCGGCCGTTCAGCTCGTCCAGGCGTAGCCGGTAGGCGCTCTTGGCCAGGGCCTTCGGGTCGTCGCGCCCCGCCAGGCCCACCGACAAGGCCTCGTGCAGCAACACGTCCAGCTCGGTCGCGGGCACCCGCACGCCCAGGTCGTTCCAGGACCGCCGCTCCCACTTGCCACGCGGCGCGGGAAGCGGCGGCTGCTTGTCGGTGCTCGCTCTCATCGCCACAGTGGTACGCCCAGCGTGCACGAGCACGTTCCGCGCGTCGTCATCCAGATCATGTGCCAGGGCGTACGCGACTCCGCCCCGCCAGTCGAGCCAGCCGTCGACGAAGATCATCCGGGCCGGCGGGAGGGGCAGATTCACGGTGAACTGCCCGCCCCGGGCCGCTCGGGTGCGCGTACGCATGACGGACAGCGCCTTCGCCTCGGCCGCCGTGACCTTGCGGGGATTGACGACGCCGCCACCGAACGCCGCGACCGCGGTCAGCTCCGGCCGACGCGTCCGGTCGAAGTCCACGCGCGCCCGGATGCCGTCCGACAGCAACGCCTCCATTCGGCGTACGCGGGCGGTTCCGTCCACCCAGTAGCCCACCGGACCGCCGTGCGCCAGCAGGGAACGCGGATCCGGTGACGGGCTCGCGCTCGGTGTCTTCGCCGATTGCGTCGTCGTCGGCGGAGCCTTTGCGGCTGGCGTCGTTGCGGTCGGAGTCTTTGCGGTTGGCGTCGTTGCGGTTGGCGTCTTTGCGGTCGGAGTCGGCGGCTTGACTCCGGCGGGGTTCAGGCCGGGTTTTCTCGTCGCGGTGGCAGTGGCACTGCTGCTCGTGCCGGGGCGGGCGCTCGTACTCGGGCTGGGTGTTGACACGATCTTCTGCGTCGGGATGACGGCCGGGCCGAGCAGCACCTCGACCGGTGTGCCGTCGACGGTGTCGCTGCGAAGCCATTGCGTCTGCAGGTCGCGCAGGAGATCCGGGTTGTCGGCTTTAGCGGAGCCCAACTGAAGCAACACCGCGATCAGCCCGTCCAGCGGATCCGGCTTCTCCGGCACCGGCAGACCCAGCGGGCGTACGCGCCAGCTCCCGGTCGGCGGCTCGGTCGGCGGCTCCGCAGTGGCCGACGGCCTGTCCTCGGCCCGAATCGCGATGATGCCGGGCATCGCCTGGATCAGCAGGCCCGGCATGCCCTTCCGCTCCGCCGTACGCACATACAGCAGCGACCGTCGCCAGTCGATCCACCCCGCGAACCGGACGTCCTTCGGCTTGCCGTCGGGATCCTTCCCGGCCACGACACCGGAGATCGTGGCGCGCTGATCCTCATAGTTGTGCAGCCGGACGTCGGCGAGCTTGCCCGCCTCGACCGCGGTCAGCGGCCTGGCCTTCGGGGCGTCCGCGGCCTCGTCCGGGCCGGAACAGGACGTCACGCCCTGGCTGAGCCCGGCAACGGCGCCTACAGCGAGACATCCGGCGAGGAGGACAGTGGCGATCTTGCGGCGGCGATTCGGTCGGGCAGACTCCACGGCATGCTGAACGCGAGAGGGGCGCGCGAGTAACGGCCGTCACCCGCTTTGCACTCCGCGCCCAGCTCACCCGCTCGCGCTCGCCGCGCCGCCGCCGCGCATTGCTGCCGTCGCCGCCCAGCGGCCCGCCCGCCCAATCGTCAGCGGCAGATCACGGATATGCATGCTTAAACCGTCCAAGATCGCATGCATATCCCTGATCCGCCCCTAACGGAGCAGCGCGCGGCGGGGCGAGCGCGCGGCGGGGCGAGCGAGCAGGGCGCGGGAGGGGTGCGCAGGCTGGGGGCGCGGCTGCAACAAGACAAGGGGGAGTGGCGGGAACAGGGAGACGGGTTGCCGCGTTGGCAGCAGGTGAGACGTTGGCAGCAAGTGAGGCTGGGCGCAAAGGAAGCCGCAGGACGTAAGGACGCCCGCGGCGGCCGGTCAGCGCGCTAGGCGCGCGACCGCGGAGGTGCGCTCACCGGGCCCGCGACGCCCTCGCCGTTTGGGACAGCGGTGACGTCGCCGCGGGAGCAGCGACCCAGCGCCGAGGGGATCGGCCGGTGTGGAGGTCCGATCACAGCCCCGGTCGGCCGCCGCGAGCGGCCTACGGCTATTGACGGTACTCGGATGGTTCACGTCACACAATCGCAATATCGACCCGGATCGCCCCTCCGGGCGAGGTCGATCAAGGGGCGTTGTCATACGCAGGCGTTAGGTTGGATGGCATGGGTTTGGAGATTCCCCGCATCGACGGCACGTTCGAGGTCATCAGTGACTACGTCCCCTCGGGCGACCAGCCGACGGCGATCGCCGACCTCGAGCGGCGGGTCCGGGCGGGGGAGAAGCACGTCGTCCTGATGGGTGCTACCGGCACGGGCAAGAGCGCGACGACCGCGTGGCTCGTGGAGAAGCTGCAACGGCCGACGCTGGTGCTGGCCCCCAACAAGACGCTGTGCGCCCAGCTCGCCAAGGAGTTCCGCGAGCTGATGCCCAACAACGCCGTCGAATACTTCGTGAGCTATTACGACTACTACCAGCCTGAGGCATACATCCCGCAGACGGACACCTACATCGAGAAGGACTCCTCGATCAACGAGGAGGTCGAGCGGCTGCGGCACTCGGCGACGATGTCGCTGTTGACCCGGCGGGACGTGGTCGTGGTGGCCACCGTCAGCGCCATCTACGGCCTCGGGACGCCGCAGGAATACCTCGATCGCACGGTGAAGATCGTCAAGGGCGAGGAGCTGGACCGCGACCAGCTGCTGCGCCGGTTGGTCGACATTCAATACGCGCGCAACGACATCGCGTTCAACCGTGGCACTTTCCGCGTACGCGGGGACACGCTGGAGATCATCCCGGCGTATGAGGAGCTGGCGATCCGCATCGAGATGTTCGGTGACGAGGTCGAGCGACTGTCCTATCTGCACCCGTTGACGGGTGACGTGGTCCGCGAGGTCGACCAGCTGCTGGTCTTCCCGGCGACGCACTACACCGCCGGGCCGGAGCGGATGGAGCGCGCGCTGATCGGCATCGAGAAGGAGCTGGAGGAGCGGCTGGCCGAGCTGGAGCGGCAGGGCAAGCTCCTGGAGGCGCAGCGGCTGCGGATGCGGACCAGCTACGACATCGAGATGATGCGCCAGGTCGGGTTCTGCTCGGGCATCGAGAACTACTCGCGGCACATCGACTACCGCGAGGCCGGCAGTCCGCCGCACTGCCTGCTCGACTACTTCCCCGACGACTTCCTCACCGTCATCGACGAGTCGCACGTGACGGTGCCGCAGATCGGCGGGATGTACGAGGGCGACGCCTCCCGTAAGCGCATCCTGGTCGAGCACGGTTTCCGGTTGCCGTCGGCGATGGACAACCGACCGCTGCGGTTCGACGAGTTCCTGGAGCGGGTCGGGCAGCAGGTCTTCCTCTCCGCCACCCCCGGCCCGTGGGAGTTGCGGCAGAGCGGCGGCGAGTTCGTCGAGCAGGTCATCCGCCCGACCGGCCTGGTCGACCCGCAGGTGGTGGTCAAGAAGACCAAGGGCCAGATCGACGATCTGATGCACGAGATCAACCTGCGGACCGCCAAGGACGAGCGCGTACTGGTGACGACGCTGACCAAGAAGATGGCCGAGGACCTCACCGACTATCTGCTGGAGCACGGCATCCGGGTGCGCTACCTGCACTCCGAGGTCGACACGCTGCGCCGGGTCGAGCTGCTCAAGGAGCTGCGCAAGGGCGACTACGACGTCCTCGTCGGCATCAACCTGCTCCGCGAGGGTCTCGACCTCCCCGAGGTCTCGCTGGTCGCGATCCTCGACGCCGACAAGGAGGGCTTCCTGCGCTCCGGCACGTCGCTGATCCAGACCATCGGCCGCGCGGCGCGAAACGTCTCCGGCGAGGTCCACATGTACGCGGACAAGATCACCCCGTCGATGGCGAACGCGATCGAGGAGACCAATCGGCGCCGGGCGAAGCAGGTGGCGTACAACGAGGCGAACGGGGTCGACCCGCAACCGTTGCGGAAGAAGATCCACGACATCCTCGACGACATCTACCGGGAGGCCGAGGAGACCGAGAGCGCCCTGGCCGGGCACGGGGCGGGTGGCGCGGTCATCACCAGTTCGGCGATGGGCAGCGGCCGGGCGCAGAGTCGCGGCAAGACGCCGACGCCGACTGCGTCCAGCCGCAACAAGGGCCGGATCGAGGCGAAGACGCAGGGCATGGCGCGCGAGGAGCTGGCCCGCCTCATCACCGATCTCAACGGGCAGATGCTCGCCGCGGCCGGAGAGTTGCAGTTCGAGCTGGCCGCCCGGATCCGGGACGAGATGCAGGAGCTGAAGAAGGAGTTGCGGACCATGGAGGTCGCGCTCTGAGCTGCGTCTTGTTTGGACACCCCGGCCGGATGGGAATCTGCGCGGGGTGTTCGAGGGATTCCAGCAGCGACGGGTGGACGTCGGCGGCGGCGTGATTCTGCGGGCCTGGACCGGAGGTTCGGGTCCGCCGGTTCTGCTGCTGCCCGGCCGGCCCAACAGCCGTAGTCGGTTCACCATGCCCGGCCGTCCGCGTACGCCGAGACTGCCGCGTACGCCGAAGACGTGGCACGAGGTGGCGCCGATGCTGGCCGTCGGCTTCACCGTCGTTTGCCCGGATCTGTCGCCCTTCGGCGAGCCCGCCCAGCAGGCGGCGGACTGCGTACGCCTGATGGCGCAGCTCGGGCACCGGAACTTCGCCGCCGTCGGCCCGGATCGTGGGGCGTACGTGGCGCAGCGGCTCGCCACGGATCATCCGGAGCTGGTGAGTCACCTCGTGGTGATCGACGCGCTGCCGTTGGAGGCTCCGGCGCGGATCACCTGCCCGACGCTGGTGCTGTGGAGCACCGAGGGCGCCGATCTGGTCGCCCGCTGGCAGGTCTGGGCCGACGCCGTACGCGGGGTCGCCCTGGGCTCGGGTCCGGGGCCGATCGCGGCCGCGCCCGATCAGGTCGCGCAAGTGTTGCGGGACTTCCTCGGCGGCCCGGCCGGCCCGATGCAGCCGGAGACGACAGCGATCAGGAGCGTATGACCCACTGGGCGATGCGTTCCAGCAACTCGGGCGGCGCCGCGTTCTCGGCGTGGCCGAAGCCGTGCTCGATCCAGAGTTCCTTGGGCTCGGCGGCGGCGTCGAAGAGCTGGTGGGCGTGCTCCAACGGGAAGTACGCGTCCTGGTCGCCGTGCACGACGAGCAACGGCGTCGGCGTGATCTTGCCGACGACCTCGAAGGGCGCGGGCGGCACCGGACTCCAGCCTTCGCTGGCGATCCGCGTACGCAGCATGATCCGGCTCACGAGCCGTCCCGTCGGCTTCTCGATCACCCAGTGGACTCGCCGCATCGGCACCGTGCCCCGGTAGTACCACCGCGCCGGCCCGCTGACCGCGGCGACCGCGTCGACGCCACGGATCAGCGCGGCGTGCCGGACCGCGACGGACGCGCCCATGGAGAAGCCGATCGTGGCGATCCTGCCGTAGCCCAACTCGCGTGCCCACGCCACGGCGGCTTCGAGATCGTCGATCTCTCGATCGCCCACCGTCGACCGGCCGCCGGACCGGCCGTGCCCTCGGAAATCGAAGGACACCACACCCCCGTGCCGGGCGAAGACCGCCCCCGCCCGGCGTACCGCCGGCTTATTCCAGGCCCCCGTGAAGCCGTGAGCCAGCACGAAGGCCAGGTCCCGCGGGCCTGGGTCATGATGTGCATCGATTTGTACGCCGTCCGCGGCGACCAGTTTCACGGCAGGTACGCGAAGTGCTCGACCACCGGAGGCTCGGCGAAGTGCGGGCCGATGAGCGCGCGCCAGGCCGGGAAGCGGTCGGAACCGCGGAAGCCGACCTCATGGGCCTCGACGGTGTCCCACTCGACAAGCAGGACGAAACGGGACGGGGACTCGACGCCGCGCGTCATGCGCGCGTCGCGGAAGCCCGGCGTCTGCGCGAGGAGCGCCCGACCCTCGACGTACGCGGCCTCGAACGCCTCCTCCGCACCCGGCGTGATCTCGAATTGTGCGATCTCCAACACCATGACGGCATCCTGCCACGGCGTGCCGCGCACCCCTGTTGGGCCTGGGGGGACTTCGTGAGCAACAATGGAGCCCGACTGGGAGGGGAGTATCCCCCGCGGCGGCTTCGTCAGCACGGTTCGCACATCGGAACCCGGGGCCGCCGGTCACGAGCGTCAGCACGTGGCGGGAGAGACCTCCGGGGCATCACGCTGCCGACCGGAGGACCTCTGCATGAACGTGTCCACGCTGGAATGGACCATCACCCTGGTAGCCCTGGTGGCTCTACTGGTCGTCGATCTCATGATCGTCGGCCGGAGACCCCACGAGCCGTCATTCAAGGAATCGTCGCTGTGGGTCACGTTCTACGTGGGCCTGGCGGTGCTGTTCGGCGTCTGGGTCTACATCTCGCACGGCGCACAGTACGGCGGTGAGTTCTTCGCCGGCTGGCTGACCGAGTACAGCCTCTCCGTCGACAACCTCTTCGTCTTCGTGATCATCATGGCCCGCTTCGCGGTGCCGCGCATCTACCAGCAGAAGGTCTTGCTGGTCGGCATCGTGATAGCGCTCGTCATGCGTGGCGCGTTCATCGCGGCCGGCGCGGCAGTGGTGAGCCGGTTCTCCTGGGTCTTCTACATCTTCGGCGCCTTCTTGATCTACACCGCTTGGGGCCTGGTCAAGCACGGCGAGGACGACGAAGGCGACTACAAGGAGAACATCATGATCCGGACGGCGCGCCGGATCCTGCCGATGAGCCCCCAGCCCGACGGCGCGCGGCTCACCACCCGGCTCAACGGCAAACTCCTGTTCACCCCGATGCTCATCGTGATGATCGCGATCGGCACCACCGACCTGATCTTCGCGCTCGACTCCATCCCGGCGATCTTCGGCCTGACGAAGGAGCCGTACCTGGTCTTCACCGCGAACGTGTTCGCGCTGATGGGTCTGCGCCAGCTGTACTTCCTGCTCGGCGGGCTGCTCGACCGGCTCGTCTACCTGTCGATCGGGCTGTCGGTCGTCCTCGCGTTCATCGGCGTGAAGCTGTTCCTCGAAGCGCTCGCCACGAACAACGTGCCGTTCATCAACGGCGGCGAGCCGGTGAGCTGGGCGCCCCACGTGCCGATCTGGCTCTCGCTCACCGTGATCATCGGTACGCTCGTCATCGCGACGATCGCCAGCCTGATCAAATCCAGCCGAGATGCTCGGAAGGAGGCTGCGCTCGCCGCCGCTGAGCAGTCCTCCGCCGGCTCTTCTTCTGGCTCGGGGGATGCTCAGCCGGATGCCTCTCGCGATCGGCCGACCTCCTCGCGTGACGAGTCGCACCGCGTACGCGGCCAGGGCTGACGCTTTTCTCGCGCATTACCGGCGCGGTTGCCCGACCGAGGCATCGCGCTCGTGATCTCCGGAAGCCCACGTACCTGATCTTGACACGGTAAGGTACGTGGCCTTCCGGAGATCGTTTCGAAGCTCGGGCGAGCGGGGCGAGCGGGACAGCAGAGCGGGCGGGAGCGTCAGAGCGGTACGCGATGAGCAGCGACGAGCGTGTCCGCCCGCTTTCCGCGTACCTCTTCGATCACTACTTCCCGTTGTTCGGAGCACGCGTGCAGCATGATCCGGGTGTCACCGCGTGGTGCCGAGGCGACGAATCCGACGTGGTGCACCCGCTGCCCCGGGCGCGCGAAGAAGTAGAGGTCGCCGGGCCGTTCGGTGCCGAACGGGATGGGCGCGGTGAAGGCCGCCTGGTTGTACGCGTCCCGGGGCAGGGTCACCCCGTGCCGGCGCCAGGAGAGGTGGACGAGGCCGGAGCAGTCGATGCCGAACGGCGACAGCCCGCCCCACACGTACGGCGTCTCGCGCAGCATCGCCGCGGTTTTGAGCACCTCGCGGGGGGTCACGGTGGTGGGCGCGGGAGCCAGGTCGAGGCTGCGCGCCCACAACGGTTCCGGGTGGCCGGGCACGTGGACGGCGCACCAGCCGCTGGCGGAGGCGCTGGCTGCGGAGCGGCCCGGTCCGGTGAGCGGCGCTCGGCGGAGTCGCGTACCGAGGACGACGGCGGGCAGGACGAGGTCGCCGTCGGGCACGTCACGCAGCGTCGTCGCGGTCACGGCGACCACGAGGTCCGCACCAGCCGGGGAGTCCGCCAGGGAGGAAGCCGCGGAGGAGACCGGGGAGGCGGCATCGGACGGAGTGAGCTGGCAGGACGGCAGCCAGCCCGGATAGCCGCGCGGATCGAGGTCGGTCGCGGGCTGCCCGGTGAGCACCACCTTGGACCAGCCGTCGAGAGTGGAGTCGACGATCGCGGGTTCGCCCAGCAGCGCCTGGCTGACCACGGCGGTCCGCAGCCGTTCGGCCGGGTCCAGCGACGCGACCCATTTGCGTACGTCGGTGACCGGGGCGAGGGCGGGGGCGTCCAGCGGCCGGTCGGTCGTCGGCTCGCGGAACAAGGTCGCGGTGGCGACCCCGATCCGGGCGGTCACAGCGAGACGCCCAGTCCTGGCGCGTCCGGCAGGACGACGGCCGAACCCTCGTACCGGATGCCGCCGGTCACGGGGGACGAGGCCAGCCACCACGCGGCGTCGAGGTCGCTGACCGCGGTGGTCGGGTAGGCGGCGACCAGCGAGGCGGCCGCGCCGATGCCGATCGGGCCCTCCATCATCGAGCCCACAACGGTGCCGAGGCCATGCGCGCGGGCCAACTCCAGCAGCGTCCGGGCGTTCGTCAGGCCGCCGCACTTGGCCAACTTGACGTTGACGAGATCGGCCGCGCGCCGCCGGATCACCTCGACGAGGTCCCGCACGCCGAACACCGACTCGTCGGCCATGATCGGGGTGTCGACCCGCTCGCTCACCCAGGCCAGGCCCTCGAGGTCCCAGCGCGGCACCGGCTGCTCCACGAACTCGATGCCCAGCCGGGCGTCCTCCAGACCGTGGATGATCTTCACCGCGTCCCGCGCGGTCCAGCCCTGGTTGGCGTCCAGGCGGATCGTCACGCCCGGCCCGGCGGCTTCGCGTACCGCCTGGATCCGGGCCAGGTCGCCGGCGGCGTCCGTGCCCACCTTCAGCTTCAGGGTGGTGAAACCCTCCTTGACCCGCGCGGTGGCGGCTTCGCGCAGGCCGTCGGCTTCACCGGCCGACAGGGTCACATCAGTTTGTACGCTCAACGCAGCGCCGCCCAGCGTGCGTACGAGGGGAAGTCCGGCGCGGCGCGCGGCCAGGTCGTGCAGCGCGCAGTCGATGGCCGTCTTGGCCGCCTCGTTCCCGACGACCGCCCGTTCGACGGCCCGGCTGAGCCCGACGACCTCGGCTGGATCGGCGCCGGTGACCAGCGGCCCGAGGATCTGCTCGACGCAGGCCTGCGAGCCGTCGATGCTGTCCCCGGTGACCTGCCAGACTTGCGGCGCCTCGCCGAAGCCCGACCGGCCGTCTTCGTCGACGAGCTCGACGATCAGGCTCGCGACGTGCGTCGTCCGCCGCAGCGCGGTGACGAACGGGGTGTGCAGGGGGGCGGTGAGGCGGTGCGTGCGCACTTCGACGATCGGCACCAGGCCACTTTATGTGAAGGCTTTTCGGTCCCGCCAGGCCGCCGTCGCGATCCGGGCCACCAGGGCGGCTCCTTCGGCCTCGCCGAGCAGCGTCGTCGTGCATACCACGAGGGTGAACGGCGGCTCGCCGGCGGGCAGAACGACCCCGGCCCCGTGGCGTACGCCGGTCACCCAGCCGTTCTTCGCGGCGACCGGGGTGCCCGGCGGCAGCCCGGCCGGCAGGTCCTCGCGGTACTCCTGGGCCTGCAGAATGCGCAGCATCGCCGTGCAGCTGTCGGCCGAAGCGGCGGTCCCGTCGGCGATCGCGGAGAACAGGGCGGCCAGGTCGGCCGCGGTGACCAGGTTCGTCACGCCCTCGGCGCGGGCGGCCGCGTCCTCGATGCCCCGGCCGGTGACGGAGTGCCGGGCGCCGACCGACCGCCAGACCTCGGCCACGGGCGCGACGCCCACTCGGGAGATCACCAGGTTGGTGGCCAGGTTGCTCGACCGCACGATCATGCGCTCGGCCAGCCAGCCGAGGGTGGTCCGCTGCCCGAGCCGGTCGGTGACCTCGTCGTCGTTGTCGTCGGTGACGTCGATCGAGAAGTCGCCCGCCCCCGGCCAGACCGACGGGAACTCGTTGCGGATCTCGATCTCGTCGTCGAGGCTCAGCTCGCCCGCCTCGGCCAGGCGGTACAAGGCGACCAGCACCGCGGCCTTCATCGTGCTCGCCGCGTAGTGGGTCGCGTCGGCGTCGCGGGCGTACGCGGGCGGCCCCCCGACGGGCCCGGCCCAGATCGAGATGGTGCCGTTTGCGTCGGCGACCAGCGAATCCAGCTCCGGGGTGAGGGCGTCGAGTTCGGGCGTCATGGTCCAGCACGCTACCCGGTAGGGAATCGATTCCCCGTCCCGAGTGGCCGCCATCGGCCTAGACGGGTACGGTTCCGAGGTTCGTACTGGAGAACGGGGAGGAACACCAGTATGCGTAAATCGTGGTTCGCTGTCCCACTCGCCGTGACCTTGGCGGGCGTCAGCCTGGCCGGACTGGCAGCGTGGGGTTTCGCCGACGTCGCGACGTCGCCGGCCAAGTCGGCCGAGACGACTCCGGCCGCTGCCGACGAGCCGGCCGTCGCTGCGGCGGGCCAGGTGGCAGCCCCCTCGGCCACGGCGTCCTCCGCGGCAGCCGTCGCAGCCGCACCTTCCACGTCGACGTCGACCGGTACGCCGAAGGTCCGGCGATCCAATCCGGGCGTGCCGACGGTCCGCAAAGCCGTCACCGTGACGAACCCGCCGCCCGCCCTGCCCCGGCGTAATTCGCCGCTGGCCAAGAACTGTCCGTTCTACACGGGCAAGGTCGCCCCCAAGGCCGACGTACGCGTGGCGCTGGAAGCGGCGGCGGCGACCCGCTTCTGGACGGTGTCGCAGGTGAGCCTGCCGCCTTCGCTGATCAAGGCGACCGCCTGGCAGGAGAGCGGCTGGCAGTCGACCATCATGGCCTGCGACGGCGGCATGGGCACGATGCAGATCATGCGGGACACGGTCACCTGGATGAACCAGCGTTTCGAGACGAACCTCGACCCGAACACCCTGACCGGCAACACGATGATCGGCTCGGCGTACCTCCAATGGCTGATCAAGTACTTCGCGGACCTGTACTTCGAAAGCGACTACACGATCGACGCCGGCGACTGCGTCAGCACCGATCCGTCGGTGCCGAACTACAAGACGCCGTGCCTGCTCAACGCGGTGATCGCGGCCTACAACTTCGGTTACGGCGCGGTCGACAACGGCACCACCATCGTCATCCCGAACCCGCAGTACGTCAGCAACGTTCGGGCGCTGATGGTCAGCTGCCCCTGCTCGCAGTACTGATCGCCGGCCGAACGGCGGTGAAAACGGGGCGGCGCGACGAGCGCCGCCCCGCTACGCTCCTGCATCCGTGACTGATCTCTTCCCGCCGAACCTGTCGGACCGGCCGGCGGCTCCAGTGCCACACGCTCCGGCGCTGGACATCAGCTGCCGATACTGCGGCAGCCGCCCCGCGGTCGACGTGACCTTCAAGCGCCACACCGGCATGTTCATCATGCGGCAGACCGTGACCTATCCCGGCCCGTTCTGCCGCGACTGCGGTCTGAGCGTCTTCCGGTCGGCCACCGCGCACACCGTGGGCGTCGGCTGGGCCGGCCTGCTGTCGTTGTTCATCTTCCCGTTCGTCGTGCTCGGCAACCTGCTCAGCCGGCGGAAGCTGACCGGCCTGGCCGAGCCGACCCCGCCCGTCGACGCGCCGGTACGCCCGGCGCAGCCAGGCAAGCCGGTGCTCCTGCGGCCGCTGGCGTACGTGCTGCTGGTGCCGATCCTCATTCTCGGGCTGGGGGCCTGGGCCGCCGCCAAGGACACCGCGGAGAACCAGGTCGGCCGGTGCGTCATCGTGCTCACCGACACCGACGTGGACATCGTCGACTGCACGCAACGGCATGACGGGGTGATCGTCTCGGTGGTCGACCGGGACGCGTCCTGCCCGGCGTCGGCGATCGGCGAGATCGAGCGCATGTCCGGCGATCTCAACCGGGACGGCGGCAAGAAGCTCTGCGTCGGCGAGGGCTGATCCCATTCGGGAAACACGAACGGGGCGGTCCGAATCGGACCGCCCCGTTGTGCGTATCACTTAGTTCTGGTGCTTGCGCCGCGCGGTCTCGCGCGCCCGCTGGGTCTGGTCGAGCGTGACCTTGCGGATGCGCACGGCGGCCGGAGTGACCTCTACGCACTCGTCCTCGCGGCAGAACTCGAGCGCCTGCTCGAGCGACAGCTTGCGCGGCGGGATGAGCTTCTCGGTCTCGTCCGCCGTGGAGGAGCGCATGTTGGTGAGCTTCTTCTCCTTGGTGATGTTGACGTCCATGTCGTCGGAGCGCGAGTTCTCGCCGACGATCATGCCTTCGTAGACCTCGGTGCCGGGCTCCACGAACAGGGTGCCGCGCTCCTGGAGGTTGGTCATCGCGAAGGCGGTCACCGGGCCGGACCGGTCGGCGACCAGCGACCCGTTGTTGCGGGTACGCAGCTCGCCGAACCACGGCTCGTACTTCTCGAAGACGTGGTGCAGGATGCCGGTGCCCCGGGTGTCGGTGAGGAACTCGGTGCGGAAGCCGATCAGGCCGCGCGCCGGGACCAGCCACTCCATCCGGATCCAGCCGGTGCCGTGGTTGACCATCTGCTCCATGCGGCCCTTGCGGGTGGCCAGCAGCTGGGTGATCGCGCCGAGGTGCTCCTCGGGGGCGTCGATGGTCAGTCGCTCGACGGGCTCGCAGACCTTGCCGTCGATCTCCCGGGTGACGACCTGCGGCTTGCCGACGGTCAGCTCGTAGGACTCGCGCCGCATCTGCTCGACGAGGATGGCCAGCGCCAGCTCACCACGGCCCTGCACCTCCCAGGAGTCCGGGCGGTCCGTCGGCAGGACGCGCAGCGACACGTTGCCGACCAGTTCCTTGTCCAGCCGGTCCTTGACCATGCGGGCGGTGACCTTCGCGCCCTTGACCCGGCCGACCAGCGGCGAGTTGTTGGTGCCGATGGTCATCGAGATGGCCGGCTCGTCCACCGTGATCAGCGGCAGCGGAATCGGGTTCTCCGCGTCGGCCAGCGTCTCACCGATCATGATCTCCGGAATGCCGGCGACGGCGATGATGTCGCCCGGCCCGGCCTGCTCGGCCGGCTTGCGCTCCAGCCCCTCCGTCATGAGCAGCTCGGAGATGCGTACGCGCTCGGTCGAACCGTCGGTCTTGCACCACGCGACGGACTGACCCTTGCGGATGACGCCCTCCCGTACGCGGCACAGCGCGAGCCGGCCCAGGAACGGCGAGGCGTCGAGGTTCGTCACGTGCGCCTGGAGCGGCGCGTCCTCGGTGTACGTCGGCGCCGGGATGGTGTCGAGCAGCGTCTGGAACAGCGGCTGCAACGTCTCGGAGTCGGTCGGGATCTTGCCGTCCTCGGGCTGGCTCAGGGACGCGATGCCGTCCCGGGCGCAGGCGTAGACGATCGGGAAGTCGATCTGGGACTCGTCCGCGTCCAGGTCGAGGAACAGCTCGTAGGTGTCGTCCACGACCTCCTTGATCCGGGCGTCGGGACGGTCCACCTTGTTGATCACGAGGATGATCGGCAGCTTGGCCTTGAGCGCCTTGCGCAGCACGAAGCGGGTCTGCGGCAGCGGTCCCTCGGACGCGTCCACGAGCAGCACCACGCCGTCGACCATGGTCAGACCGCGCTCGACCTCGCCGCCGAAGTCGGCGTGGCCGGGCGTGTCGATGATGTTGATCGTGACGGAGTCGCCGTCCGCGCCCTGGTAGTGGACCGCGGTGTTCTTCGCGAGAATGGTGATGCCCTTCTCGCGTTCGAGATCCATCGAGTCCATCACCCGGTCGGCCATCTCGCCGCGGGTGTGGATCGCTCCGCCCTGCTTGAGCATGGCGTCGACGAGCGTGGTCTTGCCGTGGTCGACGTGCGCGACGATCGCGACGTTACGGAGATCCGGGCGGGTCAGCATACCGACCATTGTTCCGGGTGGACCACCATGATCCGGCATCGGGGGCGGGGTTAGCGGCGAAGATCACGCCGTTCTCGCACTTTATGGGTATTAACGGGTTATCGTCGATTTATGGCAAGTCTGCGAAGGTTTGCCGCGATTGCGCTCGGTGTCGGGCTTTCGCTGCCGCTCGCTCCGCCGGTTTTCGCGGCCTTTTCTCCTGGTGCTGGGCGCGCGGTGGTCCAGTCCAAGGTCGGGCTCAACGTCCGCTCCGGCCCGCGTCTCGCCGACCGCGTCCAGTCGCGCCTCGCGCATCGCCAGGCCGTCTCGATCACCTGCCGGGTACGCGGACAGCAGATCGTCGGCTCGATCCGCACGACGACGACCTGGGTACGCCTGACGAGCGGCGGATACGCCTCCGACGCGTTCCTGTCGTGGACCACTCGGCGCGCGGCGACGCCGTCGTGCTCCGCGCTCGCCGTGCCAGCCGGCACGGCCGTGGTGAACCTGCCGTTCCCGTTGAACGTGCGATCCGGCCCGGCCACCTCGCACGCCATCGTGTCCACAGTGACCGGATCAGTCCGGCCGCTGTGCCAGGCCTGGTCGCAGTCGGTCAACGGCAATCCCGTCTGGTACCAGCTGGGCGTACGCCGCTTCGTGACCGCGGCCTTCGTGCGCTGGCCCAACGGCCAACCGCGGCTGCGCTGGTGCGGCGCGGCGGCCCCGTCGACCCCGGCGTCGAACCAGGCCTTCCTCGCGTCGGTGATCGGACCGGCCCAGGCGAGCGCCCGTCGGTGGAAGGTGCCCGCCTCGGTCACCATCGCCCAGGCCATCCTCGAATCCGGCTGGGGCCGCAGCCCGCTCGCCGTCACCGAGCACAACCTCTTCGGCATGAAATGCTTCGGCGACCCCGGCGCGGTCGCGCTCGGCTGCACGACGTACGCCACCCGCGAATGCGCCGGCTCCCGGTGCTACGCCACTCGGGACTCGTTCCGGGCGTACCGGCGGGTGGGGGACTCCTTCGAAGACCACGGGCGGGCGCTGGCCCGGCTGCCGTACTACAAGACGGCGATGAAGTACGCGGCCACCCCGAACCGGTTCGCCCTGGAACTACAACGCGCCGGGTACGCGACCTCTCCGGCGTACGCCGCGCACCTCGTCGGTCTGATGAAGGACCTCAACCTCTACCGCTACGACCCACCCTCCCTCACCTGACCCGTCGCCCCCTCCCGCGCCGCCCTCCCGCGTCGGCCCCCTCCGGCGTCGGCCCCCTCCGGCGTCGCCCCCCCGCGTCGCCCCCTTCCGCCCCCTCCCGCGTCGCCCTCCCGCGTCGCCCCCTGCGCGTCGCCCCTTCCGCGTTGATCATGGAGTTAACCGTGGTCTCGACGGCGTGTCGTAACCGGAAACCCCATGATCAACGGTGGCGGCGGCTGCGTCGGGCGTCCACGGTTGCGATCTTGAATGGATCCCGTCGCTATGGCGACGTTTTCCGTTCAAGATCAACGTGCGGCGAGTTGATCTAGGCGGGAGATGGTGGGCAGGGCGACCATTTGCCGCCTAGATCAACTCGCCGCCGGGCGCCGCGGGGGAGGGACGGGGGTGGTGCGGGTCAGCGGACGTAGGAGGGGTTGGCCAAGGCCCAGGTCGGCACGGTGTCGTTGCCCACCGACTCCCACAGCTCGGTCGCCTTCGCGGTGTCGGACTTGACCACGCTCTGCCCGTCGATGGTCGGCGTACTGCCGGTGGGGTTGGTCAGGAAGGTGACGTCCGAGCTGCCGATCGCCCGCAGCGCCCAGGCCAGGTTGAGCGGCGACAGGGTGTCGTCGACGGTGATCGCGCTCGCGGTGGCGTTGAGGAACGAGGTCAGCTTGGTCAGGTCGGTGACCGTCCCGGTGCTGGTGGCCTTGTCCATGACCGCCTTGATGATCTGGTGCTGGTGGGCGATCCGGGCGAAGTCGCCGTCCGGGAACTGCTTGCGCTGGCGGGCATAGTCGAGCGCGGTCGCGCCGTCCATGTGGGTGGTGGTGCCCGCCTTGTTCTTCGTGAACTTTCGGTACGGCGAGTGGATCGAGGTGAACGTCTTGTCCACCTTGATGTCGATGCCCCCGACGGCGTCGATGATCTCCTTGAAGCCCGCGAAGTCGATCATCATCACGTGGTCGAGCTGGAGACCGGTGAACTTCTCGACGGTCTGCACCATCAAGTCGGCGCCGCCCCAGGCGTACGCGCTGTTGATCTTGGCGTATTCGCCGCCCTCGCCGTCGCTGGACTGGGGGACGTAGACCCAGGTGTCGCGGGGGATCGAGACGAGCTGGACGTCTTTGTGGTCCGCGCTGATGTGGGCCACCATGATCGTGTCGGTACGCGAGCCGCTGGTCTTGTCGGGGTCCCGGGAGTCGCTGCCGAGCAGCAGGATGTTCATCGCGCCGGCGGCGATGCCTTCGGGGGTGCTGGACTTCTTGCTGTCGCTCAACGCGGCGACCGAGATGCGGTCCACCTTCTTGTCGACGCCGCGCAGGTAGAGCCAGCCGCCGACGCCGGCCGCCCCGAGCAGCACCACGACGGCGAGCCCGCCGGCGATGACGTACCGCCGTACCCGTCGCCGGGTCCGTGATCTGGACGTATAGACCGATCCATCTGCCATGGGGCGTAACGCTAGCCGGGTTGCCTCGGGGCGACCATGAATGTTTGCTGAGACCAATGCCACTGTCCGGACTTGTCGTGCAGTGACGGTAACTTCGGAATTGCGTTGATTGGGTATGAAGTTCTTCGGCATCGTCGGGCTCGGCCTGCTCCTCGGAACGTTTGCCCTGGCCAGCCCCACGAGCGCCGCCCCGCCCCGCGATCAGACGATGCCGCTCGATCAGACGATGCCGGTGGGCCAGACGATGCCGCTCGACCGGGCGATCGCCAAGGCCGGCGCGGAAGCGATCGTGCGCGCCCCCGGTGGCCTCAACGTCCGATCCGGCGCGGCGACCGATCGGTCGATCTTGGGCACCGTCGACGACGGCTCCCGGGTCCGGGTCGTCTGCCAGGTCTGGGGCCAGCAGGTGAAGGGGACGCAGCGTACGGCCGCGCTGTGGGATCGGCTGGACTGGGGCCACGGCCACGTCGCCGACGGTTTCCTCCAGTGGCCGTCCGGCCGCCCGGCCCTGCCGTGGTGCGGCGACCCGCCCGTGGACGCGACGTCGTCGGCGGTCGACGTCACGTCCGGAAGCCTCAACGTCCGCTCCGGGCCGAGCACCAAACACTCCACCGTCGGCTCGCTCGGCGACGCGGCCGGGCTGCGCGTCGAATGCCGCAGCTGGGGCAGCACCGTCGACGGCAACGCCGTCTGGGATCGCATCGGCCCCGGCCGCTACGTCGCCGACAAGTACGTCCACTGGGCCCCGACGACGCCGCGATATCCCTGGTGCGGGCAGGCGCCGGCGACCGTACCGGCGGCGACCAAGGACGGCTTCTTCGCCCGGGTGGCCGGGGCGGCCCAGGCGAGCGCCCGTACCTGGAAGGTGCCCGCCTCGGTCACCATCGCCCAGGCCATCCTCGAATCCGGTTGGGGTCGTAGCACGCTTACCCGGGTCGACCACAGCTACTTCGGCATGAAGTGCTTCGGCGGGCCCGGTCCGATCGCGGTCGGCTGCTCGACCTACGTCACGCAGGAGTGCTCCAACGGCAAGTGCCGCACCACCCGGGCGTCCTTCCGGGCGTACCGAGCGATGGGGGAGTCGTTCGACGACCACGGGCGGCAGCTCGCGACGCTGTCCCGCTACCAGACCGCGATGAAGTACGCCGACGACCCCGAGCGGTTCGCGCGCGAGATCCACAAGGCCGGGTACGCCACCTCGCCGACGTACGCGAACAACCTCATCGACCTGATGCGCCGCTTCGACCTGACCAAGTACGACCGGAGGTCCTAAGCGGGATCGGGGACGGGCTGGGGCGGCGGCGGTCCGACGTACCGCGAGTCCGGCCGGATGATCTTCGAGTCCTCGGCCTGCTCCAGCACGTTGGCGCACCATCCGATGACCCGGCTGGTGGCGAAGGTCGGGGTGAACATCTCGCGCGGAAGACCGCACAGTTCCATGACGACCCCGGCGTAGTACTCCACGTTGGTGTGCAGCTCCCGGCCCGGCTTCAGCTCGGCGAGCAACGCCAGCACTCGTGCTTCGACGGCGACCGCGAAGTCCACCAGGTCCCCGCCGAGCGACTGGGCGACGCCCTTCAGCATGCGTGAACGGGGGTCTTCGGTGCGATAGATCGGGTGGCCGAAGCCCATGATCCGGTCGCCGTTGAGGATGCGTTCGCGCAGCCAGGCGTCCGCCTGGTCGACTGTGCCGATTGCGTCCAATGTGTCCAATGCTCGGCTCGGGGCGCCGCCGTGCAGGGGGCCCGACAGGGCGCCGAGCGCGCCGCCGATGCAGGCGTACAGGTCGGCGCCGGTGGAGGCGATGACGCGGGCGGTGAAGGTGGACGCGTTGAAGCCGTGGTCGACGGTCGCGATCAGGTACTTCTGGATCGCGCTGACCTGTTCCGTCGAGGGAACCGAACCGGTGATCATGTAGAGGTAGTTGGCCGTGTGCGACAGGTCGTCCCGGGGCGCGATCGGGTCGAGGCCGGACGACAGGCGGTACAGCGCCGCCAGCAGGGATGGGGTCAGCGCACAGAGGCGCATCGCCTGCGCGCGCCGTTCATCGGGAGACGTGTCGTACAGCGGGCGAGCCCCGGCGGCCAGGCCGGCGACGGCGAGCGCCGCGCGCAATCCGCCCATCGGGTCGGCCGAGGTGGAGACGGCCGCGATCGAGGGGAGGGCTGCGGCGACCGCCGGTGGGATGTGGCGCAGCGGCGCGATCTCGGCCGGGAGCGAGCCGGCCGACGCGGTGGAAACGGGCAGCGCGCCGTCGATCAACAGCGCCCAGACGTCCTCGAGCGTACGGCGCTCGGCGAGGTCGATCGCCGAGTACTGCCGGTAGTGGTAGAAGCCTTCGCGGCCGCGTACGTGGCCGATCGTGGTGTCGGTGACCACGACTCCGGCGAGTCCGCGCGGGACGGTGACGAGTTCAGGCATGCCGCGAGCGTCGCTCCGGCGAACCTCTTCAGTCAACGTTGATTCAGTCAATGTGAGACCATGGCCACATGGCCGATGATCAGCTGTTGACCACCGCCGAAGTCGCCCAGCGGCTGCGGATCAAGCCGGAGACGATTTATGCGTACGTGAGCCGGGGGCTGTTGACTCGCGTCAAGGTGCCGGGCGAGCGGATCAGCCGGTTCCGGCTCTCGGACGTGGAACGGCTGGCCTCGCGTACGCAGGGAACACGGCCGGAGCGGGATGCCGCACCGGCTATGCGGACGGCGATCACGCTCATCGCGTACAACCGGCTCTTTTATCGAGGCCGGGATGCCGCGAGTCTGGTGGACACCCCGTTCGAGCAAGTGGCCGCGTGGCTGTGGGGTGGTGGCGCGACCGAGTTCGCGGCGCCAGGCGAGGCGCTGGAGCGGGCGCGGAGCGCGAGTGCCCACCTGCCGCCGCACGCGCGGCTGGCCGATCGGCTGCCGGTGATCGTCGCGGTGGCGGCGGCGACGGACCCACTGAGGTTCGATCTTTCTCCGTCCACTGTGGTTGTCCGTGCGCCGGAGCTGGTCGCGACCATGGTCGACGCGCTGCCCGCGCGAGGCGAGCCGGCCGATCGCGCCGTCGCGGCCCGCCTGTGGTCGCGACTGACCGAACGCGCACCCTCCGCGCGGGACCTTCGGGCCATCAACGCGGCACTCGTCCTGCTCGCGGACCATGACCTGGCCGCTTCGACCATCGCGGTACGCGTCGCCGCATCGACCCGAGCCCACCCGTACGCCGTGGTGTCGGCCGGCTTGGGCGCGCTGGACGGGCCGATGCACGGCGCGGTCGGAGCCGGCGTCTACCGGCTGATCGAGACCGCCGCCCGGGACGGAGCGGCGTCCGCGATCGCCGAGCACCTGCGGAGTGGTGGACTGCCGGGGTTCGGGCACTCGCTGTATCCAGACGGCGATCCCCGAGCGCGGGCGCTGCTCGACCTCGTGCCGATCCCCGACGACCTCCAGGCGACGCTCGACGATCTCGTCCGGACGGCGAACGCGAAGCCGAACATCGACTTCGCGGTGGCGGCCCTCGCACACTCGGCCGGAATGGGCGCCGGGGCGGCCGAGGTGATCTTCGCCGTCGCCCGGACGGTCGGCTGGATCGCGCACGCCATCGAGGAGTACGCCCAGCCGCCCCACCGGTTCCGCTGGAGCAGCGGCTACACCGGCCCGACCCCGGAGGCGTGACCGCCTTCTTCCCGCTGCGCGCGCGCCCTCCGCGCGCCGCGCCCCGCGCCCCGCGCGCACCCCGCACGCGCCCCGCGCATCCCGCGCG
>NZ_JBFBAZ010000041.1:0-64837 GCF_040682475.1 Hamadaea sp. NPDC051192 | reverse complement strand
TTCTTTGAACACCACCCCAACCAAACCCACCCACAACACACACCCCAACCCCAAAACACCCACCACCCTAACACCCTTACTCATCTCCCCCCGGCCTGCGGAAGCATGCGCAACCGTGATCCGCCGCCTACGGCATCCATTGACGGAGACGCGTCCTCAAATATTTAATAAAGCTTCCTTATAGGTTCCTCGGTTCTCCGCTGGAGGAGCAACGATGAAGCTTTCCCGCATCACGGCGCTGGTCGCGGCCGCCGTTCTGCTATTCGCCGCACCGGCGGCTCCGGCGACCGGGGCCGAACTGCTGTCCAACGGCGGCTTCGAGACGGGCGCGCTGAGCCCATGGAGCTGCTCCGGCAGCCTGGGCAGCGTCGTCACCACCCCTGTGCGTACGGGGACGAAGGCGTTGCGGGGCGCGGCGTCCAGCTCGGACAACGCGAACTGCACGCAGACCGTCTCCGTCGTGTCCGGTACGTCCTACACGCTGACCGGCTGGGTCCGGGGCAGCTACGTCTACCTCGGCGTGACCGGCGGAACGTCGACGTGGACACCCAGCGCCACGAACTGGACCCAGCTCACCGTCACGTTCACCGCGTCGAGCAGCAGCGTGCAGGTGTTCCTGCACGGCTGGTACGGCACGGGCGACTACTACGCCGACGACATCTCGTTGCAGGGCACGGCCGGGGCAGGCGTGCCCGGCGTCCCCGGTACGCCCGCCGCCGGCACGATCACGAACACGTCGGCCGCACTGAGCTGGTCGGCGTCGACCGGGACCGTGACCGGCTATCGGGTGTACGAGGGGACGACGCTCAAGACCACGGTCACGGGGACGTCGGCGACGATCTCCGGGCTGACCGCCTGCACGAGCCACACCTACGACGTGACGGCGTACAACAGCGTGGGGGAGTCGGCGCACTCGGGGAGCGTCACGATCACCACCACCGGGTGCGGCACCGGAGTTCCCGGCACACCGGGCAACGCCCGTGTCACGTCCACCGCGGACACGTCGCTCGGGCTCGCCTGGGACGCGTCGACCGGGACCGTGACCGGCTATCGGGTGTATGAGGGGACGACGCTCAAGACCACGGTCACGGGGACGTCGGCGACGATCTCCGGGCTGACCGCCTGCACCAGCCACACGTACGCCGTCCGCGCGTACAACAGCAGTGGTGAATCGGGCTCGGCGAGCGTGACCGGCACGACGACCGGATGTTCCACGGGCACGCTGCCCAAGCACCTGCTCACGGGCTATTGGCAGAACTTCACCAACGGCGCGACGCCGCTGCGGCTGTCGGCGGTCCCGACGACCTACGACATCGTGGCGATCGCGTTCGCCAACGCCGACCCCGGCTCGGCGGGCGGCGTGACGTTCGGCGTCGACTCCGGCCTGTCGAGCGCGCTCGGCGGCTACACCGACGCCCAGTTCAAGGCGGACGTCGCCACCCTGCACTCGCGCAACCAGAAGGTCATCCTGTCCGTCGGCGGCGAGAAGGGCACCGTCTCGGTGTCCAGTGCGGCCGCCGCGACCAACTTCGCCAACAGCGTGTACGCGATCATGACGAGCTACGGGTTCGACGGCGTCGACATCGACCTGGAGAACGGGCTCAACGCGACCTACATGGAGCAGGCGTTGCGGTCACTGCGGTCGAAGGCGGGCGCGAACCTGATCATCACGATGGCGCCGCAGACCATCGACATGCAGTCGACCGGGACGACGTACTTCGCGCTGGCGCTCAACATCCGCGACATCCTGACCATCGTGCACACCCAGTTCTACAACTCGGGCGGCATGCTGGGCTGCGACCAGATGTTCGCGTACGGGCAGGGGACGATCAACTTCCTGACCGCGCTGGCCTGCATCCAGCTTCAGAGCGCGCTGCGACCGGACCAGGTGGCCCTCGGCCTGCCCTCGTCCACCTCCGCGGCGGGCGGCGGCTATGTCAGCCCCGGCGTCGTCAACAACGCGCTCGACTGCCTGGCGGCCGGGACGAACTGCGGCAGCTTCGTGCCCCCGGCCAAGTGGCCGAGCATCCGGGGCGCGATGACGTGGTCGATCAACTGGGACGCGAGCAACGGGTACGCCTTCGCCAACACCGTCCACGGCCACCTGGTCGCGATGCCGTGACTTGGTAAACCTCGGTAAGCCCTAGCGGTCGAATCGTGCGGTGGTCGTCGGAGTCCGGCGGCCACCGCACTCGTCTCAGCTGGTCGCCGCCCGCTGGAGTCCGGCGTTCTCGGTCGCCAGCGCCTTGGCGAAAGTCTTGCCCAGTAAGGCTCCGAGGAGTTTGGCGCCTGGCCCGGACAGCTCCAGGACGAGGGTGTTCCGGCAGCTGACGTCGTCGCCGTCCAGCAGATGCCGCCCGGTCATGGTCACGCCGAGTCGTCGCGTCTGCCAGGTGAACTCGCGGGCCGGTTCGAGCCGGGTCACCGTCCAGATCGCGGGGGACTGGGCCGGCTGCCAGATCTTGGCCTGGCTGCCCTCGTGGAGCGGGCCGTCGTCGAGGCGTACGACGCGGCGCATCGTCGGCGTGATCGACGGCAGGTTCTCGACATCGGTGGTCAGCTCCCAGACGCGGTTCGTGGGTGCGTCGATGGTGACCGTGTTCTCCCAGCGCATGACGTCAATGTACCATTCGGTACATGTCAAGCGCGCGGGCGGAGATGCTGGATCGGGTGACGGCGTACGCGGCCGAGAACGGCATCGGCGCCAAGAGCCTCCGGGAGATCGCCGACGGGATCGGCAGCAGCCATCGGATGCTCCTCTACCACTTCGGTACGCGCGAAGGCCTGCTCGCGGCGATCGTCGAGGCGGTCGAGCGGCAGCAGCGGGAGTTGATGACCGAGCTGGCGGCGCGCCACGAGTCCGCCCAGGAGTTGATGCTCGCCCTGTGGGAACGCGTCTCCAGCCCCGAGGTACGCCCGTTCGTGCGCCTGTTCTTCGAGGTCCTCGGCTTGGCGGCGCAAGGGGCGGCCGGCGCCGACCGGTTGCTGAGCGGCCTCACCGAACCGTGGCTGGACAGTGGAGCCGAGCTGGCGCCGGGCATACGCCGCGTGGCGATCCGAGTCGGTGTGGCGGTCGTCCGCGGATTGCTCCTCGACCTGGTCGCGGGAGCAGATCCGGCCGATGTAGACCGAGCCTATCGGCTGTTCGCGGGGTCCTTCGAAGACCTGACCCGGATCGGATGACGTCGATGCCAGTCATTTAGGTGACGGAGCGGAGTCATTCATTCACTCCGGGCGTACGGTGCTAGCAACCCCATCGCCTCTCCGAATCGAGGGTGACATGAGCAACGTTCAGAAGTGGGGCTACGCCTGCGCCGGCGTCGGCCTCGTCCTCGCGGTCGGTACCTTCATCGGCTTCGCGCTCGCCGATGGCGAAGGCGCCAAGACCACTCTTCTCGTCGCCGCGACGGTCTTCACCGTCGCCGGCGCCAACGGCCTGGGCGCGGGCCTCGCCGACAACGTCAAGACCGGCAAGTGGGTCGGCCTGATCGTGGGCGCCCTGGGCTTCATCGGCTGGGGAATCGCCTGGCTCGGCGACAGCACGCTGAAGACCTCCTTCGGCTGGGCGGCCGTCTTCGCCGCGATCGCCGCGGTCGCCTCGATGGTCCCCGAACTGTTCGGGGGCAGCAGCGCACCCGCCGCGACCAACTGACCACCTCGAGGAACGCCCGGCCGGACGCCGAGAAAATCGGATGCCCGGCCGGGCGTTCGCGCGTACGGTGACCGCGTTCTGACACGACGACCTGATGAGGTGCATTGGATGACGGTTCAGGCAGCGTCCGCCCCCGTGGCGGGCCGACTTCATGGTTCAGTCCTGATCCCGTCCAGTCCAAGGAGCATCCATCGTGGATCTTCCACGCCCGTTCGTCATCCGCGAGAGCGGTCACCGCATTCACAACCCGTTCAGTCCTGAGAAACTCGACATCCTCGGGCGAGCGTTGAGCCTGACGCCCGGGACGAGCGCCCTGGATCTGGCCTCCGGCAGCGGCGAAATGCTGTGCACGTGGGCTCGCGACCACGGCCTCACCGGCGTCGGCGTCGACATCAGCACGCACTTCACCGCGAGCGCCCAGGCGCGCGCGGCCGAGTTGGGTGTCGCCGACCGCGTACGCTTCGTCCACGGCGACGCGGCCGGACATGTCGCCGAGGAACCGGTCGACCTCGCCGCCTGCATCGGCGCGACGTGGATCGGCGACGGCCTCACCGGAACGGTGGAACTGCTGCAACGCAGCCTCCGGCCCGGCGGCCTGATGCTGATCGGCGAACCGTACTGGCGGCTCGACCCGCCGGACGAGCTGACCGTGGCGGAGTCGCACGCGTCCGCCAAGGAGGCGTACCGCCCGCTGCCCGACCTGCTGAGCCACTTCGGCGACCTCGGTTACGACGTGGTCGAGATGGTGCTGGCCGACCAGGACAGCTGGGACCGCTATACGGGGGCGCAGTGGTTCAACATCCGCCGCTGGCTCGACGAGAACCCCGACGACGAGCTGGCTGAGCAACTCCGCGCCGAACTGCGGGACGGGCCGGCGAGGTACGCGCGTTATCGCCGTGAGTACCTCGGCTGGGGCGTCTTCGCCTTGATGCGCCGGTAACGCGGTCGCGTGCCGGGCTCGCCGCCACCGACGAGCCCGGCACCACGCTCAGCGTCCGTAGATCGCACCCACAGCGGCGAGCGCGGTCGTCGAATAGGCCGGATCGTAGAGGTGCTGGCCGACCAGGACCGGGCCGCCGTGCCGGCTGAAGGTCCAGCCACCCACGGTCTCGAAGTCCGGATTCGCCATAGAGCAGCCGGTCAGCGTCAGGTCGTCGAAGCTGACGGTCGCCTTGTAGTTCGTGACGCCCGCCTGCTCGTACAGCCGCAGAGACAGCGTCGTCTGACCAGTGGCCAGGTAGGGCATCAGGTCGAGCAGCGCCGAGGAATACCAGTCGAGCTCTTCGGCCGCGACGTCTTTCTGCCAGATCTTGACCCCACCCGCGTACGCCTGCTTGAGGTGGTAGCCGAGACTGGACGCGGTGGTGCGGTTGTCCTTGTGGTAGAGGCGCAGCAGGCACGAGGTGGAGCCCGGTGACAGCTGAATCGTCGTGCTGGCGTCGGCGTAGTCCCCGGCACTGGTCACCTGTTCGGCGATGACGGTGAAGACGACGGCGCCGGTGCCGCCGGTGGACGGCCGGGAGAAGTTGTTGTCACCGCTGTAGACCTGACCCGCCTTCAACGGCAGCTGGTATTGCATGACACCACCGATCGTCCCGTCGTCGATGCGGTCCACGCCGTACTCGGTGGCCTGCCGCACGTAGTCCACGTCGGGAACGACGTCGTTGTCCGACAGGTGATACGCGTACACCATGAGGATCATGGTTAGGCTGTGGGCGGCGAGCTGAGGCGCGGCGGTCGCGATCTGCGCGGCAAGCGTGTCGACCATCTGGGTGTCGTGGTAGGGCGCGTCGTTGAAGGGCATGATCATGCCGTTGACGACCGCGTCGTAGTCGTCGAGCAGGCCCGGGGTCAGACGGTTGAAGTAGACCACCGGATAGAACCGCACCAGCGGCGTCGCGGCCGTGAGCTGTGCGACGTATGCGGGGGTGAAGGTGGTCAGGTTGGTGGCGAAGTCATCGATCGACCATCCTTCGATCACCGGATATTCGAGCGCCAGGTTGTTGATCTCCGAGGCCCAGCCGGTGTAGTCCGTGCCGTTGTAGAACGGCGCAGTGCAGGTACCGCCGCCGCATTCGCTCGGCGGATACAGGGAGACCCACACTTTCATGCCGTCCGCCTGTGCCGCCGCGGCGAACACGTCGACCAGATCGGTCCACTCGCCGGCAGTCACCACGCGGAAGGCGTATGTGTTGGCGTGCATGTCATGCAGGCGCTCTAGGGTGGCGGTCGCGTCGATGCCGCCGGCCGACGTGAGGACTGGCTTGCCGAACGTGGCGCGAATGCCAGGTCCGGTAGCGGCCGACACCTCGACTGGCAGGCTGAGGACCCCGGTCAGGGCCAGGAGCAATGACAGCGAGACGCGGGCGACCTTCTTGATCACGTTCATCACGGGCGAACCCTATAGTTCGGCGGGGTGGCTGTGGTGGCGCACAATGCGGTACATGGCATGGTGGCGTCGCCCGAGCTGCCCGGTACGCCCGGTGGAGCAGGAGTGGATCGAGCAGTCGCTGGACTGGTTCGTCGCCCAGTTCGGCCGCGTTCGGCTGCTCGGCGAGGTGGTGCTGCCGACCGACGAGTACTTCCCGGGTGTCTACCGCGGTACGCGGGACGACGTCCGAACCGTGGTCGGGCGGCTGTGCGAGCACATGGGCGTCGATCCGGGGCGCGTCACGATCGAGCACGGCGACGCCGATGACTCCGACGGCCTGGCGGCGCACGTTCCGGTGACCACACAGTCGTCCGGCGCGGCCGGCGACTACCGGCTGGAGAACGGCCGCTCGATCATCGGCATCCGCGACGACCAGGCGGCGAACCCGATGGCGCTGGTCGCGACGATCGCCCACGAATTGGGGCATCTGCTGCTGCTCGGGGATCAGCGGATCACGGCCGATCGGGCGGATCACGAGCCGCTCACCGATCTGCTCACCGTCTTCTTCGGCCTGGGGATCTTCACGGCGAACTCGGCCCTGGACAACCGGCGTGAAGTGCGCGGGGAGTACGCGTACCGGAGCACGAGCCGGCTCGGCTATCTCACCGAGCCGATGTACGGCTATGCCCTGGCCCGGTACGCCTGGCTGCGCGGCGAGCGGTCGCCGGGCTGGGCCAAGTACCTCGACACGAACCCACGCACCTTTCTGGACCGTGGACTGCGATACCTCCGCGCCGAACGCGCGGCGTGACGGGCCGGTGCTGCTCACCGGGTTACGGTGGGGGGATGACCGACCGGATCACGGCACGGCAATTCCACGACGCCGAAGGGGTCGGGGACTGGCGGGTACTTTTCGACGGGGCATGCGCGTACTTCGGCACGGGATCGTTCGCCACTGGGGTCGCCCTCGTCGCGGAGATCGGCCGGCTGGCCGACGAGGCGAATCACCATCCCGACGTCGACCTGCGCTATCCCGGCGTGACGGTACGCCTCTGGACGCACGACGTCGACGGCCTGAGTCATCGGGACGTGGCGTTGGCCCGGCAGATCTCGGCGGCCGCCCGGGACCTGGGCATCTCGGCCGACCCCGCTCCGTTGCAGTGCTACAACCTCACCGTCGACGCCCTCGTCCCGGTGAACGTGCGCCCGTTCTGGGCGGCGTTGCTCGGCTACCGCGCCGGTGCGGACGACGATCTCGTCGATCCCCGTGGACGTGGCCCGTCGGTGGGGTTCCAGATCATGGATACCGCCCGGACGCAGCGCAATCGCGTACACCTGGATGTCTCCGTGCCGCATGATCAGGCCGAGGCGCGGATCGCGGCCGCGCTCGCCGCGGGCGGGCGGATGGTGTCCACCGAGCACGCGCCGGCCTGGTGGGTCCTGGCGGACATGGAAGGCAACGAGGCGTGCGTCGCGACGTGGCAGGGCCGTGATTGACCCGCCGGACAGGTGATTTCGCCGATGCGCGGCGACCGGCTCCTTTAAAAGAATCGCATCTGTCAATATTTTCGGCTCGTCCGGCCAGCGCTCCCCCCACGGCCGGCGGGCCACTTCCCCCGGGAGGGCAGATGCACCTTCGCAGATCCCGGCTGCTGGCCATGTTGTCGCTGGCGCTGACTCTCGCGGTCGGCGCGGCCGTGGCGAGCCCGGCGCACGCGCTCAACCCGTACCAGCGGGGTCCGAACCCGACGGACGCGATCCTGCAGGCGAGCAGCGGTCCCTACGCGACCTCGTCGATCAGCGTGCCGTCCACCGTGAGCGGATTCGGCGGCGGCCGGATCTACTACCCGACGACCACGGCCGACGGGACGTTCGGCGGCATCGCCATCTCGCCGGGCTTCACCGCGACCTGGTCCAGCCTGTCCTGGCTCGGCCCGCGCCTGGCCTCGCACGGCTTCGTCGTGATCGGCATCGAGACCAACACCATCTACGACCAGCCGACCAGCCGGGGCCAACAGCTGCTCGCGGCGCTGGACTACCTGGTCAACACCAGTTCGGTGCGGACCCGCGTCGACTCGTCCCGGCTCGCGGTGGCCGGGCATTCGATGGGCGGCGGCGGTACGCTCTGGGCGGCGAACTCGCGACCCTCGTTGCAGGCGGCGATCCCGCTCGCACCGTGGAACACCGACAAGTCGTGGAGTGGCGTACGGGTGCCGACGCTGATCGTCGGCGGCCAGTCCGACACGGTCGCACCGGTCGCGACCCACTCGATTCCGTTCTACACCAGCATTCCGGCCGCGTCGGAGAAGGCGTACCTGGAGCTGCGCAGCGCCAGCCACTTCTTCCCGCAGACGGTCAACACGACCGTGGCGGTGTCGATGGTGTCCTGGCTCAAGCGGTACGTCGACGACGACACGCGCTACGACCCCTGGCTCTGCCCGGGGCCGTCGGGGCTGTCCGTGTCCGACTATCGCGACACCTGTCCGGCCTGATTCGGGCTTGACGCACACCGATAAGAACATCGATACGCGCATCGACGCAGCCGGGGTGCCCGCCCCGGCTGCTTCGCGTCGCCCTCTTCCCATGCCGTTACCTGTGGGTAACACTGGACCGCATGGTATTTGCATCGACAGTGCATGTATCTCGGTTGCGCGGCCGGAACCGGGAGGCCGACGCCATCGCCGGCCTCCTCGCGGGAGCCGCCGCCGGCCGAGGGGGCGCCCTGACGATCTGCGGCGAACTCGGGCTCGGCAAGTCGGCGCTGCTCGACCACGCTGGGCGTACGGCGACGGGGTTCGCCGTGCTGCGGACCGCCGGGGTGGCCGCCGAGGCGCATCTCCCGTACGCCGGACTCATCCGGCTGCTGGAACCGCTCGCCGGCGGCGTCGACCGGCTGGCCGACGAACACCAGCGCGCCGTACGCCGGGTGCTGCGCGGGGAGGGGAGTCCCGAAGCGGACCGGCTTCCCCTGCGCCTCGGCGTGCTGGCGCTGCTCGGCTCGGCGGGCCGCCCGGTGCTGTGCGGTGTGGACGACGCCGACCTGGTGGACCCGGCGACCGGCGACGTCCTGGCGTTCGTCGCCCGGCGGCTGAGCAACCGGCCGGTCGCGGCGCTGCTCACGACGAGCCGGCCCGTCGACGGCGTACGCACGCTCCGGCTCGCCGCCCTGGACTTCGCCGACAGCCAAGCCCTGGTCGCCGATCGGCTGGACCTCGTGGACGAGGCCGTCGCCGCGCACCTCGCCGAGATCGGCCACGGCAATCCGCAGGCCCTGGCCGACCTGGCCGAATCGCTCACCGCCGCGCAACGGGCCGGCGTCGCACCCCCGCCACGCGGACTACCCGGCGGTAGCCCGCTGCGGCAGGCGTACCGGGCGCGGGTGGAGAGTCTGCCGCCGGAGACCCGGGACCTGCTGCTCCTGGCGGCGACCGAGGAGGCGATGCACACCTCGACGCTCGCCCGCGCGGCCGAGGCGGCCGGTCTCGGGCTCGGCGCGCTCAGCCCGGCGGAACTGTCCGGAGTGGTACGCGTCGCCGACGGCGTGGTGACCTTCCCGCAGCCGCTCGTGCGGCTGACCGCGTACGAGCTGGCTCCGTCGGCCCGGCGCCGCGAAGCGCACCGGCTGCTGGCCGGACTGCTCGACCGGACGCCGGATCGGCTGCGCCGGGCGTTGCACCGGGCGGCGGCCGGGCACGCGCCCGATCCGGTCCTGGCGGCGGAACTGGCCGAAGCGGCCGCCGGCAACGTCCGGCCCGATGAGGCCGCCGTCGCCCTGGAACGAGCGGCCGACCTGGCCGGCGATCCGCAGACCACGGCGACCCATCTCGTCGCCGCCGCCCGGTCCGTGTGGCTGGCCGGCCGCCCGGCGTACGCCCGATGCCTGATCAGCCGCGTCCGGCGGGCCCTGGCCGACGTTGCGCGTACGCCGCAAGCCGACCGCGTCCTCGGCCAGACCGACCTGCTCCTCGGCGAGATCGAGCTGCGCTCCGGTGCTACGGCAGCAGCCCTCGACGCCCTGCTCGCGGCAGCCGACCGGCTCGCCGACGGTCATCGGGCGCTGGCCGTGAGCGTCCTCATGCGAGCGTCGGAGGCGGCCTGCTTCTCGGGCGAGTACCCCCGGATCGCGGAGGTCCGGGTGCGCGCCGAAGCCCTGCGACGACCGGACGACTCACTGCGACTGCGATTCGTGTTCGCGCAGATCGACGGGTTCGCCGCAACCTTCACCGGCCGGTTCGACCAGGCAGGTCCGGCCCTGCGCGACGCGATCGCACTCAGCGAACGGCTCGGCGAACCCGGGGCGCTGGCCGCGGCCGGGGCCGCCGCACTGTTGCTGGGCGACGACCACACCGCGTTGCGGGTGACCGAGCGGGCCTGTGTCTCGGCCGACGCTGCCGGCGACCGGGCCGTGCTGCCCGTGACGCTGGAGCTGATGGCGTACGCGCAGTTCTGGCTCGGCCGGCACGACGCGGTCCGGCCGACCTGCCTGGCCGGGCTGCGGGCGGCCCGCGCGGGCGGTCAGGAGAACTACGTCGGCGACCATCTCGGGCTGCTCGCCGTGCTGGCCGCCGTACGCGGCGAGACCGAGGAGTGCCGCCGGCGCCTCGGCCAGCTCCGGGCGCCGGTCGAGGCGGGTCGGGTCAGCCGCCCCCGCGTGCTGCGAGATTGGGCGTTGGCGGTGCTCGACCTGGCCGCCGGCCGATCGGCCGAAGCGCTGAGCCGGCTGGCGGGCATCGCCGACCCGGCCACCGGCCACGGGCACGTCGTCGTGCAGGTGCTGGCCACTCCGTGGCTGGTGGAGGCGGCCGCCCGGTGTGGTGCGGCCGACCTGGCCCGGCCCGCCTGGCAGGCGTACGAGCAGTGGGCGGAGCAGACGGGCGATCCGGCGCGCCGCGCGCTGGCCCGGCGCTGCCAGGCGTTGCTGGCCGAACGGGGCAGCCCCGAAGCCGAGGCGCACTTCCGGGCGGCGCTGGACCTGCACGCGGCGTCCGACGCCGACTTCGAACACGCCCACACCCAGCTGCTGTTCGGCCAGGAGCTGCGGCGTATGCGCCGGCCCCGGGACGCCCGCGAGCACCTGCACCGGGCGTGGGACCTGTTCCAGTCGACCGGCGCGGTCCACTGGACTGATCAGGTACGCGCCGAGCTGCGGGCGGCCGGCGAGCCCATCGCGACGCCCGCGCTCGACGCGTCGGCGGCGTTGACCGCGCAGCAGTTGCAGATCGCGCAGTTGGTGGCCGACGGAGCGACCAACCGGGAAGTCGCCGCTCAGCTGTTCATCAGTACACGTACCGTCGACCACCACATGCGCAACATCTTCCACCGGCTCGGCATCCGCTCCCGGACCGAACTCGTCCGGGCGTTGCACTAGAACATGCCGTGGGGGATCTCGGCGTCGTCGGGGACCGGCTGCACGACGTCCCAGTGCTCGACGATCTTGCCGTCGGCCAGCCGCCAGATGTCGACGACCGCGAGTTCCTCGTCGGGCGTGCTCATCCGGTAATGGAGGACGACCAGGTCGTCTTCGGCGATCACACGCTTGAGGTCGAGTTTCGCCCCAGCCACCGGCGCGGTCGCGATGTACGCGATGAACGCGTCCCGGCCGGAGGGGTTGCCCGGGCTGTGCTCGACGAAGTCCTCGTGCAGCAGGGTCCGGAGGATCTCGATGTTGCCGGCGGCGAACTCGGCGAAGCCGTGCAGGACCAGGTCCTTGGTGCTCTGTGTCATGCCGATCACGCTCGCAGCCGACCGCGTACGGGGTCTATTACCTCACAGGTAACCGGGAATAGGCCCCGGCCGATCGACGTTGCAGCGCACGTTCCATCAGGAAAGGGGAGTGCGATGAAGGTTCGCAGCTCATTGCGGTCGCTCAAGCAGAAGCCCGGTTCGGCCGTCGTCCGCCGGCACGGCAAGCTGCTCGTGATCAACAAGCGTGATGCGCGGCTGAAGGCCCGGCAGGGCTGACGCCGATCAGGGGCGGATGATCACCGCCTCGCGGAGTGTACGCAGAAACGCGGCCGCCTCCGCGTGCGACGGCTTGCCGTAGAAGACGCCGACACCCATGCTGCCGTGGTCGATCCACGCGCACAGCACGACGGCCTGCTTCTTGTCGTCCTTGCCGTCGCCGCACTTGAGCAGGCCGCCGAGTCGCCCCGCTGAGTAGTCGGCCACGTTACGCAGATCCGGCCCGGCCCCCTGAATCACCGACTTCAGGGTGCCGGCCGGATCCCAGATCAACCCGGTGCCGCCGAACGCGATCACGGAGCGGCTCGCGGTCCGCGGGTCGACGAATCGGTCGGCGAAGCTGTCGTCGACGTACTCGCTGGCCCGGATGCGGAACTTCGTCTCCTCGGCGATGAGGCGTACCAGGCCGTTGTCGTCCCGCTCGAATCCGGCCACAGTGGACGGAGTGGCGGCGATCCGGGACGGATACTCGCCACGGAGCGGCGCGGTGATCACCGCACAGGCGCCGCAGCAGATCAGACTCAGTACGGCGAACACCCCCAGCACCCACGGCCAGCGCCTGCGACGGCGTACCTCCACGACGATGACCTGTGGCGGAGGCGGTACCGGAGTTGGCACCGGCAGCGGCGGCGCAGCCGCCGTCGGAGGCAGCGGAAGCGTCGGGGGCATCGGCATCGGCAGCGGCGTCGTCGGCGGCGGGGGAACCGGAGCCGAGCCGTGCCAGGGGTCGGCGGCCGGTGGCAGCGGGGGATCGACCACGCGCACATTAAACCGCCCTCGGCCGTGGGCACACCAGTCAGGCATCGAGTTCGGTGAGCACCTCGCGTTCGTAGGTGGCCAAGGTGTCGACGAACAGCTTGCGTTGCGCCGGGGTCAACGGCTCCAGGGCCTTCCGCCAGGCCCGGGCGCCCTGCGAAAGCCAGGCGTCGATCGACGGCCGCCGGTGTTCGGTGATGCTGACGATGGTGCGCCGGCGGTCGGCGGGGTCGTCGGTCCGCTCGACGACTTCGCGTTTGCTCAACTCGGCGATCATCAGGCTCACGGTGGTCGGTGCGATCTCCAGCCGGCGGGCCAGCTCGCCGACCGTGAGGGGCCCGTCGAACAGCAGGTACGACAGCAGCGACAGGTGCCGGGGAGCGAGGGCGAGCGTCTGCAGCTCCTCGGGGATCCGGATGCGCTTGACCCGGCCCACCATCCGGGGCATGAGCAGCAACAAGGTCCGGATGCCGTCGTCGACGCTCAACCCCTCGGCCGGATCGGCCCGCTTCGCCGTTGACATAGCTTTGTCTCCAAAGTATTTTTGCTTTCAAAGCCAATTCTTTGCTTAGCTGAGCGTAGCGGCTCTGGGAGAGGCCAACCATGTCAACGCCCTTCGGCCAGGTCGACTCCGTGGCCGCCGCCCGCATTCGCGCGGCGGCACGACAGCTCGCCGATATCCACCGTGCCCTGCGCGAAGACCTCAAGCGAGTCCGCGTGGCCGCCCAGGCGTACGCGGACGGTGCTGGGGGTGAGCCGCTAGCGCTGCCCAACCGTTTAGCCGAACACTGCGTCGCGTTCTGCGAAGCGCTGCACGCGCACCACACCGGTGAGGACTCGCTGGCCTTTCCCTATCTCGACGCCACCGTGCCCGAGCTGCGGCCGGTGCTGTCCCGCCTCCGGCAAGAACACGTCGTCGTCGCGGATCATCTGCGTACGCTGCGGGGATTGCTCGACATCGGACATACCGACCCGGGCGCGCTGCTCGGCCGCCTGGACCGGTTGACCGCTGACCTCGACGAGCACTTCCGATACGAGGAGGAGCAGCTCGTCCCGGCCCTGCGAGCGCTCGACGCGTGAGACAGTGGGGGCATGCCTCTCGCGGAGACGGCGGACCGGCTCGCCCCGCTGCCGTTGCGGCATGCCGTCGGGGTGTACCGCGGATATCACTACAGTGGCCAGGCACCGGGCGTACACCGGGGGCTGCCGTCGCTGGGCGTCACCGTGGTGGTCAGCCTCGCCGCGCCGACCCTGGTCGCGTTGGACGCGGCCGAGACCCCACGCGGCTACGCGTCGCTCGCCTCGGGGATGACGGTCGGCCCCGCGTACATCCCGCATGACGGCGAGCAGTACGGCGTACAACTGGAATTGACTCCAGCTGGTGCCCGCGATCTGCTGGGGTTGCCCGCGGCGGCGCTCGCCGCGCTGGTCGTGCCGCTGCCGGAGCTGCTGGGCCGGGACGCGCGCGAGCTGATCGAGCGGATGGCCGAGGCGCCGGGCTGGCCGCAGCGATTCGACGTGCTGGACGAGGTCCTGACGCGTCGCCTGGGCCGCGTTCGCGAGCGTGACCCGGCGGCCGAGGTCGCGCACGCCTGGGACGCCATCGTCACGCGTGCCGGCGCGGTACGCGTGGACGCGCTGGCCGCCGAGGTCGGCTGGAGCCGTCGGCACCTGTCGGCCCGGTTCGCCGCCGAGTTCGGGGTGTCGCCGAAGGACGCGGCCCGCATCGCGCGGTTCGACCGTTCGCATCGGCTGTTGCGGAGTGAGCAGCGGCTGTCGCTGGCCGAGATCGCCGCCAGGTGCGGCTACTACGACCAGCCGCACCTGGATCGGGAGTGGCGCGCCCTCGCCGGTGCCGCACCGACGGCCTGGCTGGCCGAGGAGAACCTGCCACTGCGCCCGCTGGACTGAGTTCCCATTCGTCCAAGCCTGGCCGCCGGCGATGCGGCAGGGTGAAGGCATGAGCGAGATCAAGACGGCCGTGTGGCCGGTGTTGCGTTACCAGGACGGGACCGCCGCGATCCGGTTCCTCGTCGAGGCGTTCGGCTTCACCGAGAAAGCCGTGTACCCGGGCCACGGCGGGGTGATCGACCACGCCGAGCTGACCTGGCACCACGGCGGCGGGGTGATGCTGTCGAGCCGGTCGGCCGAGGGCGACGAGGTGCGGACGTCACCCGGCACCGGGTCGGTGTACCTGGTCACCGACCAGCCGGACCTGCTGCACGACCGGGCGGTCGCGGCCGGGGCGAAGATCGTGCGCGGACTGCGCGACGAGGACTACGGCTCGCGAGGGTTCACCGCCCGTGATCCCGAAGGCGTCCTGTGGAGCTTCGGCACATACGCGGGCGAACCCGACTGATCATCTCCACCGGGGACCGGTTCCACCCCTGGTTCCACCCAGGTTCCACCCGTGGGTTGGAGCCTTTCGGCGTGCGGATTTCTACCGTCAAGATCATGAATTACGCGCAGATCCTGCTCATCGCCGCACTCCTCGTGTGGACCTTGGTCCGCCGGATGGCCGGGCAACCCGTCCAGAGCACGCGCATGGTCCTCGTTCCGATCGGTGTGACGATCCTGGGCGTGTCCGAGCTCGGCTCCGGGCATCTGCCGGTGGCGGACGTGCTGCTCCTGTCGGTGCAGGCGGCGCTGTCGATCGGGCTCGGCCTCGCCCGAGGCGCGTCCCTCCAGGTGTTCCTGCGGGACGGCGTCGCCTGGTGCCGCTATCGCCGGCTCACCCTCGGGCTGTGGGTGGCCACGATCGGCGTACGCGTCGTGTTCGCGGTCGTCGCCGGAGCGTTCCGGTCGGGTGGGGCCGCCTCCGGCATGCCGTCGCTGTTGATCGGGCTCGGCGTCGGGCTGCTGGCCGAAACGGCGATCGTGCTCTTCCGGGTCACCTCGAACGAGCTGCCGATGGCGCCCGACGGCCGGGCGGGGCGCGCGGACCGCCGTCAGACCATCCTGTAGAACAATGATCATGGACTGGCGGTACGCCCAGGGTCCGCGGTGGTTCACGACCCTCCGCGGCCTGGTCATCATGGGGCTGCTCACTGCGGGCTCCGTGAGTAACGCTCCCGCCGGTCCGGTCCCCTTCACCGTTGCCGTCCTCGTCGTGGTGGTACTCGGCTGGCTCGCCTGGCTGGTCCGGCCGGACAGCGAACGATGGCTGTTCGCCGGTCTGGCCGCGGTCGGGCTCGGCGGCGTCGTCCTGTCGGTGACGCCGAACGGGGTGGCCTTCTCGTTTGTGGTCGTGGCGGCGATCCGCTCCGCCCGCCGGCTGCGGCCCGAGTACTCGCTGATGGTCACCGTGGGTCTCGGGGTCCTCTTCGCCGTGGCGTGCCTGCTCACCGGGCGCGAGTCCATCCTGCTGACCGGCGGACTCGGCATCCTCGCGATCTGCGAGCTGGCCGGGCTCGCCCGGCGGCAGAGCGACCAACTGCGCGAGCAGAGCCAGCTGGCCCGGGCCGAACAGGCGCGGGCCGAGGCGCTGGCCCAACGCGCCCAACTGGCCCGCGAGGTCCACGACGTGCTCGCCCACTCGCTCGGCGCGCTCAGCGTGCAACTCGAATCGGCCGACGCGCTGCTCGAACACGGCCGCGCGGAGCAGGCTCGGGAGGCGGTCGGCAAGGCCGGTCGGCTGGCCCGCGACGGTCTCGCCGAGACCCGCCGCGCGATCGGCGTGCTGCGCGGTGACACGGTCCCGCTTTCCCAGCTGGTACGCGATCTCGCCGCCGCGCACGAGGCTCCTGTGACGGTATGCGTGGACGGCGACGAGGTTCCGCTGGTCCCGCAGGTGTCGCTCGCGCTCTACCGCACCGTGCAGGAGTCGCTGACCAACACCCGCAAGTACGCCCCCGGCGCGACCGTGACCGTCCAGCTGACCTATTCGGCGCAGCAGGTCGAGGTGACCGTGACCGACACCGGGGCGGGCCGGCCCACCGGACAGCTGGCCACGACCGGCGGCGGCTACGGCCTGACCGGGCTGCGGGAACGAGCCGAGCTGCTGGGCGGCGTCTGCACGGCGGGTCCCCGCGACGGCGGCTGGGCGGTCGATGTCAGGATTCCCCTGTGATCAAGGTGGTGGTGGCCGACGACCAGACGACGATCCGGGAAGCGCTCGCCCTGATGCTGGACCTGTTCGACCACTTCGAGGTGGTCGGCACGGCCGCCGACGGCGCCGAGGCGGTCCGGCTGGTCGCCGAGCACAGAGCCGACGTCGTCCTGATGGATCTGCGGATGCCGGGCACCGACGGGGTCACCGCCACCGCACGTCTGCGGCACGAGCATCCGGCCACCCGTGTCGTGGTGCTGACCACCTACTCCGACGACGCCGACGTGCTCGCCGGGCTGCGGGCCGGGGCCACGGGATATCTCACCAAGGACGCCACCCGAAACCAGATAGCGCAGGCGATCCGGGCCGCCGCCGAGGGCACGTCCGTCCTCGACCCCGAGGTCAGCCGCAAGCTGCTCGCCGCGGCCGGAGACGCGCCGGCGGCGTACCCGGGGGAGCTGCCCGACGGGCTGAGCGCCCGGGAGGCGGAGGTGCTGACGCTCATCGCGGCCGGCCTGGCGAACCGGGAGATCGCCGCCCGGCTCTTCGTCACCGAGGCGACGGTGAAGTCGCACATCAACCGGCTCTTCGCCAAGATCGGGGTGACCGACCGGGCGCAGGCGGTCCGGTACGCGTACCGGCACGGGCTGGCCGCCCCGGATTAAGGTGCAACCGGATCGGGCTCTGGGGCGTGTCGTGTTGGTATGGACTTCGGGGACTTCTACCAGACGACATCGCGCCGGACCCTACGGTACGCGTACGGGCTGACCGGGAATCTGCAGCAGGCCCAGGACGTGACGCAGGAGGCGTACACCCGGGCCTGGCAGCGGTGGCGGCAGGTCAGCGGATACGACGACGCCGAGGCCTGGCTGCGCGTCGTCGTCACCCGGCTCGTCCAGGACTGGTGGCGGCATCTCGGCGTACGCCGCCGCATCCGGCTGGAGCCGATGCTGCCGCTGCCCGCCCCGTCGGAGGACACCGTCCTGCTCACGACGGCGCTCAAGCAACTGCCCCCGGCGCAGCGGCAGGCGTTGGCGTTGCACTACCTCCTCGACCTGTCGGTCGCCCAGATCGCCGCCGAGACCGGGGTCAGCGAAGGCACCGTGAAGTCGTGGCTGTCCCGGGGGCGGGCGGGGCTGGCCGACAGCCTCCGGGAGGAGGCCGACGCCGCCGGCCTGCGCGACGCCGGGCAGATCGTCGAGGTCGGCCGCCGCCGACGGCGTACCAAGGCGATCGCGACGGCGACCGCCGCGGGACTGGCCGTGATCGCGGTCGTGACCCTCGCGGTGGCCGTGGTCCGCGGCGCGCGGCACGACCAGCCGGTAAACCCGAGCCCCAGCACTACCGTCCATTCGCTGCGACGACTTGGTGAGCCGCTGCCCGGGTCGGCGGGCGGTGACGTGCAGGCGACCATCGTCGGGGGACGGTTGTTCGTGGCCGTCGCCGACGCGCACGCGTTGACGGTGACCGCCCTGGACAGCGGCACCGGGCGGCAGGTGTGGCAGCGGCAGGTGCCGGGCCGGCACGACTCGATCGGCGGCATCGTGGCGTCAGACGGTTTCGTCGTGGTGTACGACGCGACGACGCCCGACGACGGCAACGGCGTCATCTCCAACCAGATGAGCGTCCTCAACCCCGATACCGGCGAGCTGTGGTGGCAACGAGAGTTCGCGGATCCCGACGGCAACGGCGAGCAGCTCGGCGAGGTTTCGATGGGCTCGACCCGGGAGGTCGCGCTGATCGGCGACATGGAGAGCGGCAAGCTGACCGCGGTGAACTGGCGTACTGGAACGGTTCGCTGGACCCTGCCCGGCGACGGCTCACGCACGATCGCCGAAATCGCCCAGCGCGAGGACGGCTACTCAGGCTTCGGCGATGGCGAGTACGACACCACTGCCGCGACGTCGGTGCTCCGGTTGAGCCCGTCCGGGGAACTGCGGAGGTACTCGCTGGCGAACGGCCAGTGGACCGAAGGCTGGAAATCGGTGCCCTACTCGAAGTCGACAGCCTATCTGGCCTACGGCGGCCGCCTGTATCTCACGACGGATTCCCAGCTGACGACCTTTCCCTTGTGGGACAACGGAAGCGGACCGATCGTCAGCTATACCGCGAACCCGTACGCCGCGGGTACGCGGGAGACGCACAGGCTGTGGAACCTGACCCCGTGCGGTGGGGACGCCATGTGCCTGATCGACGGCGGCAATCCGGAGGAGGAGCGCGGCCGCAATCCGTATGAGCTGGTCGCGATCCACGCGGGAGGTACGGTGAACCGTGTGGCGCTCGACTGGGACACGTTCATCAACACGACGGGTCCCTATGTGCTGCCGTCGAGTGGGGGTCTCTTCGATTCCGCGCTGCGCCCGATCGCGCCGCAGGGTCAGCGGACGGCTTGGCCGGTGCCGACCGGCACGGGCCAGGTGCTGCTGGTGGACCGCCGGGCCACCGAGCAAAGACGCTGGGAGCAGACGGCGTTGACGCTGTTCGACCCGGTCACTGCACGGGCGACGTCGCTGGGCACGATCGCCGCGGACGCCAGCTGGATCGCCACCGCCCCCGGCCGCCTGGCCGTTCTCACCGAAGCCGGCGTCGCGCTGTACGCGTACTAACGCTCGTGATAGATGCAGATCACGGTTACGCACGCCTCCACCGGCGGTTTCGGCCTGCGTAACCGTGATCTGCAGGGAGTCGCCTGTGTGCGGGCTGGGGTTGGCTGCCTATGCTGAGGCGATGGTCACCGAGACCGTCCTCTCGCTGCCGTTCGACGGCCGCTGGCTGGTGCAGAACAGCCCAGCCCGGCGTGTGCCCAGCCACGGAACCGATCTGCTGGGTGAGCGTTACGCCATCGACTTCGTCGGCGTCGACGATCGTCATCGCACAGCGGATCGCACCGATTGGCGTACGGTGCTCAGCACCGAACCTCCGGAACGGTTCGTGTCCTTCGGCCGCCCGATCCTGGCCCCGGTGGACGGCATCGTCGTCGGAACACACGACGGCGAAGCCGACCATGAGGCCCGGCGATCGCAACTGGCCCTGATCCCGTACGCGTTGAGCCAGGCCGCCCGGCTACGCCAGGGCGTCGGAGCGATCGCAGGCAACCACGTGATCCTCGAACTTCGCGGGGGCGGCCTCTACGCGGCACTGGTGCACCTGCGGGCCGGCTCCTTCCGCGTCGCGCCCGGTGATCGCGTCACCACCGGGCAGCCGCTCGGGGAGTGCGGAAACTCCGGCAACTCGACGCAGCCGCACTTGCACATCCAACTGATGGACGACCTCGACCTGAGCCGGGCGCGCGGCGTGCCGATGGTCTTCCGGGACTTCCGCGAGTGGCCACGCCAAGGTGAGCCGGTTGTCCGCGATCGCGGTATGCCCGCGGAGGGCTCCGTCGTCGCGCCGGCCCGGGCAGACTCCGGCTAGCGACGTCGGAGCCTGCGGCTCGAGCGACCAGGGCGAGGCGGCCCGCCCCTGGGTTGGAGCCAGATCAGGGATGTGGGTCGAATCTTGGTCCAAGATTCGACCTGGAACCCTGATCCAGCGCCTAGCACGCAGCGGCCAGCGAGGGCAGCGACGGCCCGGGGAAAGGAGTGGGGCGCCCCGCTGGCAGGCGGGACGCCCCGGGAAACGGACCGTCAGCTCCCGGTGATCTGGAACTGCGATCCCGGCTGGATGACGATGTTGCCGTCGGCGTTGCCGGTGCAGGTGACGTTGCTGAGCACCGCGTTGCCGCGTGCCCCGCCCATCGCGAGGATTCCGGCGCCGTTGACCGACCCCTGTACGCGTACGTTGGTGATCTTCACGTTCGGCATGCTGCCGCCGCCCGTCTTGAACTGGATCCCGTCGTACGTCGAGTCGTAGATCTCGGTGTCGCGGATGGTCACCCCGACGATGTCGGTGGTCGACGCGAACAGGGTGATCGCGCCGAACTCCTGCGCCTCGCCCCAGAACACGCCGCCGGCCCGGTAGAGGGCGTTGTTGGCGACGGTCGTCGTCCCCGAGAACGGCAGCGGGCTGTGGTCGGTCGCCAGCATGATCCCCGGATAGTTCATGGTGTCGAAGATCAGGTTGTTCTCGATGGTGTTGCCGTAGCCGCCGTAGATCGCCGCGCCGTTGGCCCGCCACGGCAGCTGGATCGTGTTGTTGGTGAAGTGGTTGTCGTGGCCGATGTCCACCGACTGGTCCTTGACGTACGGGTTGGCCCAGACCGCCAGGGAGTCGTCGCCGGTGGTGCGGAACGACGAGTTGAACACCGTCGAGTTGCGGGTGCCGTTGGAGAAGTTGATCCCGTCGGCGTACGTGTCGCGGATGCGCATCCCGCTGAACTGGAGCCCGTCACCGGGGTTCCAGTACGCCGGGGTGTCGGAGTAGTCGCGGCCGACCCAGGCGCCGACGTTGACGTGCTCGATCCAGAGGTTGGCGACCTTGGTGTTCTTGCCGAACCGGCCGTTGAGGCCGTGGCCGCGGTTGGCCCGGTTCGTCGTCATCCCGAAGATCGCCAGGTCGGACAGCTGCACGTTGTCGTCGATGTCGAAGCCGACGTTGCCCTCGTGCGGGTGGTTGATGTTGCCGACCACGTTCTGCGGTTCGGTGTTCGTGTAGAGCGTGGTGTACCACATGCCCGCGCCCTTGATCACCGCGTTGCGGATGCCCTTCTGGTTGTACTGGTTACGGGTCGGGTCGGGGGACAGGATCTTCTGCTCCTGCCGCCATTGCCCGGCCGGGATCCACACGCAGCTGATCACGCCGTTCTCGTCGTCGGTCACCGCGCGCTGGATCGCGCTGGTGTCGTCGAGCCCGTCGTTGGGGATCGCGCCGTACTGGGTGATCGAGGTGCACTCGGCCGGCTTGGTCAGCTCCGGCGCGACCTGCTCGAGGTCGATGAAGTCGACGATGTAGAAGGTCGCGGTGTCACCGGAATCCCGCTGGAGCCGGAACTTCGTCCCCGGTGGGTAGCTCGCCGGCAGCAGCGCGTGCGACTCGTCGAACAACCGGCGGGCGTTGGCCTGCGGCGAGTTCGACAGGCTCTCGGTGTCGTCGGTGGTGCCGTAGAGCCAGCTGTTGCGGGACGAGAGGGTGATCTTCTGGGCGAAGGCCCCGTTGATGTAGAGGCTGAGCGTCCGGTCGATGCCGCCGCCGCTCGGGGCGTCCGGGATCGAGTTGCGGACGACGATCGAGTTCGCCTGGTTCGTGGCGGTGAACTCGACGTACTGGCCCGCGTTGTCCAGGCGTACCGACTGCCGGCCGGAGGACTCGGTGGCGAAGTTGGTGTGCCCGAAGGTCCGCAGCGGATCGGCCGTCAGCAGGGTGCCCGAGTAGGACGCCGATTCGGCCTCGTACTCGGTGTAGGGCAGGGCCGCGCCCCGGCCGACCACGATGGCCTGGGAGAACAAGTTGTTGGTCTCGTTCGTCTCGGTCACCACGCCGGTGGCGTCCGCGGTCGCCGTGATCGTGGCGCCGCCCGCGGTCGCCGTCCAGGTGCCGGTCACCGGCACGGTGACGGTCGCGCCCGCCCCGACCGACGCGGTGTTCGTGTTCAGCGTCGTCCCGGCGACGGTCAGCCGGGTCACGCTCGTGACGCCGGTCGCGGTGGTGCCGCGGTTCTTCAGCGTGACAGTGAAGGAGACCGCTTGCCCGGCCGCCGGGTTCGCCGGATTCGGGGCGATCCCGAGCACCTGCAGATCCGGGCCGGGCGCCTGCGCCACCACCATGCTGGTCGCGTTGGCGGCGCTGTTGTTGCCCTCGTTCTTCTCGAACACCGTGTTCGCCGGATCGACTGTGGCGCTGACGGCGTACGTGCCCATCGCCAGGGTGCCGACGCTGACGCTGACCGGTGCGGAACCGCCGGCTCCGATAGCCGGAACGGTGACCGTCGCCTTCTGCGTACCGTTGAGGGCGAAGGCCAGCGTCGTGGCGGCCGAGGCCAGGTCCCCGGTGTTGGTCACCGTCGCCGACAGGCTCACGCTGCTCGTCTCGTCCGGCGACGCGGGGCTCCAGGCCACGGTGGACACCGTCAGGTCCGGGTTCGGCGCGGCCGTGCCGCACACCTCCAGCTCCGCGACCTGGCCAGACGCCGCCCCGGTGTTCGCGGTGAAGCGCAGCCGGATATCCGCGGTGGTCGCGGTCACCGGCACGGTCACGGTGTTCACGCCTTGCCCGAAGTTGTACGCCGCCGCAGCGACCAGTGACGTGTAGGTGGTCGACGCCTGATCGCGGCCGAGCACCTGGAACGTCTGGGAGCGCGTACCCCAGGCCGAGTCGGGGTTGAGCTTGACCGTGACCGACGAGACGGCGTGGTTGGCGCCCAGCGCGACGGTCAGATCCTGCGGGTAGGACGCCGAGCCCTCCCAGTAGGTCGTGACGTTGCCGTCGGTGGCCTTGTCCGGGGTGAACGTGAAGACCGAACCGGTCGCGGTCACCGGCTTGTTCAGTGCGACGTTCGAGCACGCCGGCGGCTGATGCCCGGTACGCGTGACCGTGTTGCTGTTGCCGGACAGGTTCCCAGCACCATCGCGGGCGCGTACGTAGTACGAGACCGTGGCGGTGGTCGGCTGAGTGTCCTGATAGGTCAGCACCGAGCCGAGCGTGGCGATGGCGGAGCCGTCCCGATACACGGTGTACCCGGCCAAGCCGCTGCCGCCGGAGTCGGTGGACGCGCCCCAGGTCAGCGTGATCGTCGTGCCCGACTCGGCGTACGCCAAGGTTCCGGGGACCGTCGGCGCGGTGGTGTCCGGGCTCGTCCCCGTACGCGTTACGGTGTTGCTGTTGGCCGAGACGTTCCCGGCGTTGTCCCGCGCGCGTACGTAGTAGGAGACGGTGGCCGTCGTCGGCTGGGTGTCCTGCCAGGTCGTGACCTGTCCGACGGTCGCGGCGAGGCTGCCGTCGCGGAAGACGTCGTACCCGGCCAGGCCGCTGCCGATGTCGGTGGACGCGCCCCAGGCCAGGGTGATCGTCGTGCCGGACTGCGTGAAGGACAGCGTGCCCGGCACGGTCGGCGGCGCGTCGTCGACCACGCCCGCGCTGTAGACCTCCAGCTCCGACAGCTGCCCGGCGGGCCAGCCGGTGTTCGCGGTGATCCGCACCCGGACGTAGCGGGCCGACACCGCGGTGAAGCTGATGGTCACCGAGTTGGCGGCCACCGACGGGTCGAAGGCGTACGCCGCCGACGCCTTCGCGGTGCTGTAGGCGGTGCCGTCCGTGCTCGTCTCGATCGACAGCGTCTGGGTACGCGTACCCCAGGTCGGCGGCAGCTTCAGCACGACCTTGCCGACCGAGACGGCCGAGCCGAGGTCGACGCCGGCCCACTGCGGGAAGGCGTTGTTCGCGCTCTCCCAGTAGGTGGCCGGGTTGCCGTCGACGACGTTGCCGGCGCCGTACACGTCGGCGTGGCCGCTCTCGGTGGTGGGCCGGCCCTGGGCCAGGTTGGTCGCCGACGTCGAGGTCCCGTAGACCTCCAGTTCGGACAGTTGCGCGGCGGCCCATCCGGTGTTGGCCGTGATGACGACGCGGACGTAGCGGGTCGACGCCACGGCGAAGGTGACGGTCACCGTGTTGCCGCTCGCCGGGTCGAAGGCGTACGCCGCCGACGGCTTGATGTCGGCGAAGCTCGTCCCGTTGGTGCTGCCCTGCACGGCCAAGGTCTGCGAGCGTGCGCCCCAGCCGGTGGGGAGCTTGAGGACGACCTGGTCGATGCTCGTGACGCTGCCCAGGTCGAGCTGGGCCCATTGCGGGAAGGCGCCGTTGCTCTCCCAGTAGCTGGCCGCGTTGCCGTCGTTGAGGTTGCCGGCCGCGTACGCGCCGTTGGCGCTGCTCGCGGATGCGGTCTTGCCGAGCGAGAGGTTCGGGCCGCCGGCGGCCTGCGCGGCCGGCGTCCAGCTCACGGTGGCCAGGGCGAGCGTGGCGACGACCGTTGTCGCCAAGCTGCGGAGAAGTCGTCTCATCAGTGTCCCTCCACTGTGCCGGTCTTGCGGCTCAGCTGTCACGGTTCGAACATCGAGTTGTCGAAATATTGCACTGATTGAGGCGAGAGGTTACCGAAGCGCCATCGGGGCGTCAACAGCCCGAAACACGTGCACGACAAAGGCGGTGGACCCCGGGTCTCGGGGTCCACCGCCGTCAGTCGTGGGGGCTGGAGTTACCTCGCCGAACGGTCCTCGTCGGCCTGGTTCTCGTCCGCCGGGTCGCCATCGCGGCCGCGCAGGGTGTCGCGAATGTCGTCGCCGGCCTGGCCCAGCTTCGCCTTGGCCTGCTCGGCCAGGCCTTCGGCTTGGAGGCTGTGGTTGTCGGTCGCGTCGCCGACCTTCTCCTTGGCCTTGCCGATCAGCTCTTCGGCCTTGTGCTTGGCGTTGTCCACGGTTCCCATGAAGTGCTCCTTCCTGAGTGCTCCCGGTACGGGGGATATGCCCTCGGAAGGCGCGCGCTAATCGTCGTATGGATCACGCGCGGCGACGTCGCGCAGCCACTCCGGTCGGATACCCACCGCGTCGGGCTGCTCGCCCCATTCGCAGGCGGGTCCGGCGTACGCGTCGATGTCGAGGGTGGACGTCGACGGGTCGGCCGCGTACCGCTCGAGGTCGTCGGCGTACCGCAGGAGCAGCTCCGTCCACGAGGGAGCGAGCACGTCCCACGTGGTGCACTCCGGGTCGACGCGGAACACCTGACCAGGCGTGCCGCCCTGGGGCGGGTCGAGGTCGAGCAGCCACCACACGTCGCCGTTCATGGTGCCGACGGGCACCCGGTTCTCGCCGGTCAAGGTCGGCCGCACCGCCCCGCTCACCCGGATCGTCTTGTCGTCGATCTGGTACGCCAGCACGCCGGGGTCGGTCCAGAGCGGATCGTCGTCGGAGCCATCGCGCCACATCCGAGTCGCCTCGACGATCTCGGCCGCCGGGTAGAGCAGGTCGAGCGGGACGGCGCTGGGCTTGGCCCACTCGGTCCCGTCGTGGACGCGCAGGCTCGCCTGGAAGTCGGGCGGCAACGGCAGTCCCAGGGCCGCCTCGACCGCGTCGATCTCCGCCTCGGTCGCGGGCGGCCGCAGCGTCGGCACCGTCTCCGGCAGTACGCGAGCCAAGGCGGCCTCGATCCGCGCCCATGCCTCGGTGACGATCTGGCCAGCGTCGGGATGTGTCACGACGGGCAGTCTAGGCCGGGTCATCCTGCTCGGCAGCGGTCGTGCCGCGACCTACGGAGCTGGCGGGCCTGGTCCGGCCCGCCAGCTGAGGCGTACTAGGCCGGGCGGCGCCACAGGGCCGGCAGCCCGGCGGAGAACACCGCGAGGACCAGGCATGCTCCGACGGTCGCGGCCAGCGTGCCCCACGGGATCGTCATCGGCACCGGCGCACCGATCTGGGCTGACAGCCCCCGGGCCAGCGCCGCCAACGCGGCCAGGGCGACGCCGATGCCGAGCCCGCCGCCCACGAGCACGACCGCCGACGTCTCGGCGCTCAGCATCCCGAGCACCTGGGCCCGGGTCGCGCCGGACAGCCGCAGCAGGCGCAGATCCGCCGCCCGGGCCGCGCTCGCCATGATCATGGTGTTGGCCACCGCGAGCAGCCCGAAGCCGGCCGAGACGCCGATCAGGATCACCGTGAACACCCACACCAACCGGTCGTCCTCGTCAGCGTCGGCGCGTGCGTACGCCGGCCCGGTGAGTTCCCGCGCGCCGAGCCCGCCCAGCTCACTGCCGACCTGATTCCGGAAGACCGCCGTCGTCAACGCCGATGGGTCCAGCGCCCGGACGACGGTCCGATCGAGCAGGATGCCCGCCGGAGCCGGGCCGTCGCTCAGCACCGCCGCCACCAGCACCGAATACCGCCGTCCGTCCGCGGCGGTCACCGGATACGAGCCGCCGAGCGTCCACCCTTCCTGGTCGGCGAACGCGGTCGTGATCGCTGCCGCGAGGGGTGCATCGGCGGCCGCCGGTTGATGGATCGCGGGCAGGTCGCCTGCCCCCACGGTGAACAGCGTGTCCTCGGCAGGGCTGATCCCCGCTGCGGGCACCGGCTCCGGCCCGGCGTACAAGGTGGTGGGCAATGTGGACAGTCCACCGGCGGCGGTGACGGCGGCGTCGGACAGACCCGGCGTGCCGGCGGGGACCACGACGGCGGCCGCTCCGGCGTCGGCGACCCGGCCGATGCCGTAGGAGGCGGTGGAGGTCTTCACCATGCCACCGACGAGGACGGCGAAGGCCACGCAGAGCAGGATCGGCGCGGCCGTCGACGCAGTACGCCGAGCGGCGGTGCGGGTGTGCTGGCGGACCAGGAGCGCCGTCGCGCCACGGCCCCGGGCGAACGGGGCGGTCAGCAGCCGGACGGCGGGCGGCAGGATCGCCGGAGCGAGCAGGCTGCCGGCCGTCGTCAACGCCATCGCCGCGTACAAGGCGTAGGAGCCGAGATCGGGCCCGGACGCGCCGGTGGCGGCGACACCGAAGAGCACCGCGACGGCGAGTGCGGCCAGTCCGGCCAGCCACCGCAGGCGGCTCATCGGCCGATCGTCCAATGCGGCCTCACGCAGCGCGTCGAGCGGGCTGACCCGGGCCGCCCGCCACGCGGCGGCGACCGCTCCGGCCAGCGCGACCAGTACTCCGGCAGCGAGCGCCGCGAGCGGAACCCACAGCCGGTACGCGACCGTGAACGTCGGCGGCTCGAACCCGGTACGCACCAGCCACCGGGCAACCGGAGCGGTCACCGCCAGCCCCACCGGTACGCCGGCCAGCCCACCGGCGAGCCCGAGGAGCAGCACCTCACCGCGGATCATCCGGCGGACCTGCCGGGGCAGCGCGCCCAGCAGCCGGAACAGGGCGAGTTCCCGATGCCGGCGGCGGGTCGCGAAGGCGAACGCGGACGCGACGATGAACACGGAGACGAAGGCCGCCAACGCCGAGACGGCCAGCAGGACCTGCAGACCGATCCAGCGCGTACGGGCGTCGGCAGGCGGTTCCACGGCGGCCCGCCCGTCGCCGTGCAGCACCTGACCGTCCCCGCCGACCAGCGCTGCCACTGCTTCGAGGTCGACGGCTTTCGTGGTGAGCACGCCGATGAGGCGTACGCCGCCCGCCCGGTCGCGGGCCAGCTCGTCGCTCACCCACAGCCCTGGGCCGTCGGCCGTCCCTGAGACGGTGAACTTCTCCGGACCCCGGGCAGTCAGCAGGGTCACCGCCGACCCGGGCGCGATCCCGAGCCCGCTGTCCACGACGACCTCGGCCGAGCCGGCGGGGGCGCGACCTTCGCGGAGGGCGTACCCGCCGAGGGCGGCAGCCGACCAGCCGGACGCGCCCTGGGCGTCGCCGGTCGGCACCCCGTCGCGCAGCAGTTGGGCGTAGAACCGATGCTCGGCGACGGTGGTGCGTACGCCGTCGATCCGGCTCAACCGAGCGGCCAACGCGTCGGCGTCCTCGGCGGACCACGGCCGCGGCTCGGTGAACGCCTCCGGATCGGACGGCGGGATCGGGCGTACCAGCACGGGTGCGGCTGCGTACCGGCTGGGCGAGACGGGGTGGGCCGAGGCGAGCAGCAGCCCGCAGACGGTCAGCACGGCGACCGCGATCGTGAGGGTGAGCACGGTGCCGAGCAGGCTGCGCCACCGCTGGCGCAATGAGGCCAGCGCGATCATGCCCGCACCGCCGCCTGGACGAGCCGGGCCGCGATCTGCGCGGGACCGGCGCCGGTGATCTCGTCGACGAGCCGCCCGTCGGCCAGCACGAGGACGCGATCGGCGGCCGCCGCCGCGACCGGATCGTGGGTCACCATCACGACCGTCTGATCATGGGTCTCGACCAGGCGTCGCAGCGCGGCCAGGACGACGCCGGAGCTGACGCTGTCCAGCGCGCCGGTCGGCTCGTCGGCGTACAGGACGGCCGGGCGGGTGATCAGGGCCCGGGCCAGTGCCACCCGCTGCTGCTCACCGCCGGACAGTTGGGCCGGATAGTGCCCGGCCCGATCGGCCAGCCCCACCTCGGTGAGCGCGCGGGTCACCTCGGCCGGATCGAGGGCGCGCCGGGCCAGCCGGTGCGGCAGGCCCACGTTCTGCGCGGCGGTCAGCGCCCCGACCAGGTTGTACGCCTGGAACACGAACCCGATCCGGTCGCGCCGCAGCAGCGTACGGGCGTGCTCGGACAGCCCGGCCAGCTCGGCGTCGCCGATGGTGATCGTGCCGCTGTCAGCGGTGTCGAGGCCGGCGGCGCAGTGCAGCAGCGTCGACTTGCCCGAGCCGGAGGCACCCATGACGGCGGTGAAGCTGCCCGCCGTGAACTCGGCGCTCACCCCGTCGAGCGCCGTCACCGTGGCGGAGCCGGTTCCATACGTCTTGCGGACCGCCGTCAGGCGGACCGTCACCGTGGATGTCATGACCACACTTCACCGTGCGCGGGGTGCCCGGCGCACTGGTGCGTGAGCGAGGATCAGGACTACACCCAGCACTACTGTGCCCGGTGTTTACGCAGGTTAGGGTTCGTGCCGTGAACCCTCGCACCGCCCTGGCCGCCGCCGCCTCGCCGCCGTGGCGACTGGCGCGCTCGGCCTGGCCCTGGCGATCGCTGGCCTACCTGCTGACCGGGCTCGTCCCGGCCGCCCTGCCGCTGGCGCTGCTGGCCGGCATCGAGCTGCTGCGGCCGGAGTTGACCGAGCTGGTCGGCCTGCTGCTGGTGGCCCTGGTGATCGTGGCGGCCGCCGGTCCGGTGCTGGCCGGGTTCGAGCGGTGGCGGCTGCGCCTGGTCGACGCCCGGCCGCTGCCCGCCCGGCCGCCTCTCCGGCTCGCCGAGCCCGGTCTGTGGCGCGAGCTCGGGTACGCCGTCCTCGGCGCGTGCGTCGCCTGGTGCCTCGACCTGGCCGTCATCGGGCTGTCGCTGTTCCCGCCGTTGCTGCTGCTGTCGGCCCCGCTCCAGCCCTCGGACGCGTCAGCCGAGCTGTCGGCCGCCCCGGCGATGCGGACGGTCCTGTTCGTGGCCGGGCTCATCCTGCTGCCGCTGACGGCGTACCCGATCACGGCGTGGGCCGGGGCCCGGGCGGCGATCGCCCGCGCCGTGCTGGCCCCGGCCGACCCCGACCTCGCCGATGAACTCGTCGAGGTGATGCGGTCCCGCGTACGCCTCGTCGACGGATTCGACTCCGAACGGCGGCGCATCGAACGCGACCTGCACGACGGCGCGCAGCAACGCCTCGTCGCACTGAGCATGACGCTCGGCCTGACCCGGTTGCGGCTCGCCGACGACCATCCGGCCGCCGCTCTGCTCGATCAGGCCCGGGAGCAGACCGCCCAGGCCCAGGCCGAGCTGCGCGAGCTGATCCGGGGCGTGCATCCGCAGATCCTCAGCGACCGCGGGCTGGCCGCCGCACTGCGCGACGTGGCGGGGCGCTCACCCATCCCGGTCGACCTGCAGCTTCGGCTGGACGGGCGGTTGCCCGCCCCGGTGGAGATCACCGCGTACTTCGCGGTGTCGGAGGCGTTGACGAACCTGGTACGGCACAGCGGCGCGTCGGCCGGTGTGGTGGCGGCGTCGGTGCACGGCGGCCGCCTCGTGGTGGAGGTCTCCGACGACGGGACCGGCGGAGCCGACCCGGACCGGGGCACCGGCCTGACCGGGCTGGCCGACCGCGCGGCCACCGTCGGCGGGCGGCTGCTGCTGGCCAGCCCGGCCGGCGGCCCGACCCTGCTGCGGGTGGAGCTGCCGTGCGAGCGCTGACGATCGTGCTCGCCGAGGACTCCGTGCTGTTGCGCGAAGGACTCACCAGCCTGTTGCGGCACTTCGGGCACGACGTCGTGGCGGCGGTCGGCGACGCCGACGCGTTGCGCCGCGAGGCGGTGGATCGGCAGCCGGACGTCGTCGTCACCGACGTACGCATGCCGCCCGGGTTCAGCGACGAAGGACTCCGCGCCGCGCTGGCTCTGCGCGCCGAGCGGCCCGAGCTGCCGATCCTGGTGCTCAGCCAATACGTCGAGCAGACGTACGCGACCGAGCTGATCGACGCGGGCCGCGCGGCGGGCACCGGTTACCTGCTCAAGGACCGGGTCGGCGAGGTGGCCGAGTTCGTCGACGCGCTCGCCCGGGTCGCCGACGGCCACACCGTCATCGACCCGGAGGTGGTCCGGCAACTCCTGGACCGCCGCCGCGACCCGGTACGCCGCCTGACGCCCCGCGAACGGGAGGTGCTGGGCCTGGTCGCCGAAGGCCGGTCCAACGCGGCCATCGCCCGTCGCCTCGTCGTGACCGAAGCCGCGGTCGCCAAGCACATCGCCGGGATCCTGACCAAACTCGACCTGCCGCCGGACGCCGACGACCATCGCCGGGTGCTCGCCGTGCTCGCGTACCTGCGCGCCTGACCCGCCGGCGTTCGCCGTGGCCGGGAGTCAGCCCGCGAACGGCGGCAGGACGGCGAAGCGCGGGTCCACTGTGACCTGAGCGGCCAGCTGCGCCATCACTTGCCGGACCCGGGTCAGTGGATGCTGCGGGAACTGCGGGTCGTACGCCGGGCTGTCCGCCACGTGCGAGGGCAGGCCGCCGTCGCCGTCGGGACCGTACGGGTGGGGATGGAAGTACGCCGTCGGCCCGACCTGGGCCATCACGAGCGCTTCCCGCATGCCGGTGGTGCCCTCTTCAGCGGCCTGGACGCGCAGCACGGCGCTGCACCGGGACTTGGGCAGGATGTAGCTGCCGAGGAACGCCTGTCCGTGCTCCTGATGCTGCAGCTTCACCTTCACGACCTGGCGCAGGGCGGGCTGCCCGCCCAGCGGTACGACGTCGGCCTCGATCAGCGCTCCACCTTCCTGCGCCGCCAACCTCGCCAGCCCGCGCCGCAGCGACGGCAGGTCGTGCAGCGGGGCCGGCAGATCCGGCACGAGTCCGAAGAAGACGGGCTGGACGATGATGCGCTCGCCGTTGGCCCAGGTGTCTTCGGCGACGGGTGCGAAGCCGGGCAGGAGGAACTGCTGAAAGGGGTGCATGTGACGGGATGCTGCCAGATCTTGGCCCGCCGCCGTGCACGGGCCGCCCTTGACATGTGGACGTAGGTCTATCATTCTCTGCGAGAGAGCGCTCTCCAGCATGATCCACCGGTTTCCCGACCGGTCGTCCCCGCACGCCCCGGCGGACGGCAGCGACGCCGCCGCCGGGCGTACCCGCACCCCGGGAGATGCCCAATGAGCCTCCGCCCAGGCCTGCTCCGCCCGCACCGCAAACGTCCACGTTGGATACTGCTCGCCGCTTCCGCCGTGCTCGTCGCGGCCACCTCGCTGATCGGCGCGGCCCAGCCCGGTCACGCCGCCTCCGTCCTGCTGTCGCAGGGCAAGCCCGCCACCGCGTCCACGGCCGAGAACGCCGGCACCGCCGCCGGCGCCGCGGTCGACGGCGACGCCGGAACCCGATGGTCCAGCGCGTTCAGCGATCCCCAGTGGATCCAGGTCGACCTCGGCGCCACCGCCACGATCGACCAGGTGATCCTGCGCTGGGAGGCGGCGTACGCGACCGCGTTCCAGATCCAGGTATCGGCCGACGCGGCGACCTGGACCTCGATCTACTCGACCACCAGCGGCACCGGTGGCACTCAGACCCTCGCGGTCTCCGGCACCGGCCGCTACGTCCGCATGTACGGCACCGTCCGGGCCACCGGTTACGGCTATTCGCTGTGGGAGTTCCAGGTCTACGGCGCCGCCGGCTCCGGCAGCTGCGGCACCACGAACGCGGCGCTCAACAAGCCCGCGACCACGTCGTCCACGGAGAACGCCGGCAGCCCGGCGTCGGCCGCCGTCGACGGCAACACCGGCACCCGCTGGGCGAGCGCGTTCAGTGACCCGCAATGGCTGCAGGTCGATCTCGGTTCGTCGCAGAACATCTGCAAGGTCGGGCTGAGCTGGGAGGCGGCGTACGCGACCGCGTTCCAGGTCCAGGTGTCGGCCGACGCCGCGACGTGGACCTCGATCTACTCGACGGCCACCGGGACCGGCGGCTCCGAGAGCCTCACCGTTTCCGGCACCGGCCGCTACCTCCGGATGTACGGCACCGCCCGGGGCACCGGCTACGGATATTCGCTGTGGGAGTTCACGGTGAACACCACCGGCGGCGGGGATGGCGGCGGGGGCGTCTCCGGCCCGATCATCTCCCAGTACGCCTCGGTGAAGGCCTCCTCGTACGAGGGTGGCAACGCCCCGGCCGCCGCGCTCGACGGGCGTACGACGACCCGGTGGTCCAGCGCGTTCGGCAGCGATCCGCAGTGGATCCAGGTCGACCTCGGCGGCACCGCGTCGATCACCGGCGTCGTGCTCAACTGGGAGTCGGCGTACGCGTCGGCGTACCGGGTCGACGTGTCGGCCGACGGTACGACGTGGTCGACGATCTACTCCACGACCAGCGGGCACGGCGGCATCGAGAACCTCGGCATCACGGGGACCGGCCGCTACATCCGGATGTACGGCACGGCTCGGGCGACCGGCTACGGCTACTCGCTGTGGGAGTTCGAGGTGCACGGCTCGGTCGACACCAGCGCGACGACGCCGCCGATGTTGTCCGGCCCGACCAAGCCGCCCGCGACCACCGGTCAGTTCGCGCTGTCCGCGCCGGCCGACGCGGCGATGATCACCACCACCCGGCGGCCGGCTTTCAGCTGGGCGGCGGTGTCCGGTGCGGTGCGGTACCAGGTCTGGATCAACCTCAGCCGGACCGACTACGACTTCAGCGCCACCGGCAACCTCCTCGACCTGTACACCAAGGTCGCCGAACCGACCGGGACCAGCTACACCCCGAACTGGGACCTGCCCGACCGGTGGACCTACAAGTGGTACGTCACCTCGGTGTCCGGCACCGGCGCGACCACCACGTCGGCCATCCGGACGTTCAGCGTCTACGTTCCCGTGCTCGCCTCCGGCGACGGCGTGAGCATCGTCAACGGCAGCCGGGATCTCAACAAGAACGGCACGATCGAGCCGTACGAGGACTGGCGTCAACCCGTCGCGACCCGGGTCAACGATCTCCTGTCACGGATGACGCTGACGGAGAAGGCGTACCAGATGTTCTACAACGCCCAGACGTTCCCGCAGTCGGGCTGGCACTTCGGGCCGGCGCAGGCCCCGGATCTTGACTCCTACCTGCGGGCCTCGGCCGCGACGCGGCTGGGCATTCCGTTCATCTCGGCCGGGGACACCATCCACGGCTACCAGACCACGTATCCGACGCAGAGCGCGCTGGCCGCGAACCGCGACTACCTGCTCGACTACAAGCTCGGCGACGTGCAGCGTCGCGAGCAGCTCGAAGTCGGCACGCGCGGCGTCCTCGGCCCGCTGGCCGAGGTCGGCACGAAGGTGATCTACCCGCGGATCCAGGAAGGCAACGGGGAGAACGCCGACGTGGCCGCCGCCCAGGTGCGGGCGCTAGTCGCCGGGCTGCAAGGCGGACCGGAGCTGAACCCGAAGTCGGTGCTGGCGACGGTCAAGCACTGGCCCGGCGAAGGTGCGGGCGGCGAGGCGGGCATCACCTACGACGCCGTCACCATCAAGTACCACATGATCCCGTTCCGGGCCGCGATCGAGGCCGGGGCGGTCAACATCATGCCCGGGTACGCCGGAAGCTCCTTCCTGGACCCGGGCGGCCCCGGTGCGGGCAACAGCGCGCCGATCCTCAACTACCTGCGGACGAACCTCGGCTACACCGGGCTGATCACGACGGACTGGCTGCCCGCCGGTGATCCGTGGATCTCCGCCGCCAACGCCGGGTCGGACGTGATGGGCGGGGCTGACCCGGGAGCGACCGGCTTCTCGATGGCCACGTTCACCTCCAGCGTCGCCGCGAGCCGCATCGACGACGCCGTACGCCGAATCCTGGCCCTGAAGTTCAAGCTGGGCCTGTTCGAGAACGCGTACGGGGACCCCGTGAACGGCCCGTACCGGATGCACCAGCCCGCGTATGCGCAGCTGGCCAACCAGGCCGCCCGGGAGTCGATGACCCTGCTGAAGAACACCGGCGCGGTCCTCCCCGTACGCCTGAACGCCGGGGACAACGTCGTCGTCGCCGGCGCACGAGCGGCCGACGGGCTGGCCTGCTGCGTCTGGACCAGCTACTTCCACCAGGAGTACGGCTCGATGACGTTCTTCGACGCCATCAAGGCCAGGGGAGCGGCCGCCGGGATCAACGTCTACAAGGACACGGCGACCGCACCGAAACTGGCGATCGTGGCCGTCGGCGAACCTTCCTACACACATGCCACCGCATGGGCGAAGGAACAGCCGTACATCCCCGCCGACCAGGTGGCGCTGATCCAGAACTTCAAGAACCAGGGGATCCCGGTCGTCGTCCTGCTCGTCCTGCCCCGGCCGTATGTGATCACCGACTGGAACGGCCTGGCCGACGCCATCGTGGTCACCTATCGGGGCGGCGAGGAGATGGGGCCGGCCGCGGCGAGTCTGCTCTTCGGCGACTACACGCCGCGCGGCAAGCTGCCCTGGCAACTGCCGCGCACCCTGGACCAGGTGCTCAAGCCCGGCGGCACCGACGTGCTCGCCGACGCCAACGAACACTGGGACGTGCCCTACGACCTCGGCGCGACCGCCGCCGACGTCGCCTCCATCCGCACCTACATCAACAACGGGCAGACGGTGCCGACGACCTTCGGCAACCCGCTCTACCCCTACGGAGCCGGCCTCCAAGGCTGGTGACGCTCGTCGGGGCCGGGCCACCCGGTCCGGCCCCGCCGGGTCACTCGTCGGGCAGGTCGAGGGCCAGGCGCAGGAAGCGGGCGAGGTCTTCGATCTCGTGCCGGACTTCGGCCGACAGCTTCTTGCCGAACGGGACGTCCTGATGGACCGCGTCCACCCGGAGGACGCCGCGCTTGTGGTCGGCGGTGGCGTCGACCTTGCCGACGAGCCGGTCGCCGTGCAGGATCGGCAGCGCGAAGTAGCCCCAGCGCCGTTTCGCCACCGGCTTGTACATCTCCAGCTGGTACTCGTACTCGAACAGCTCGGTCATCCGCTTGCGGTCGTAGACCAGCCGGTCCAGCGGCGACAGCAGCGCCGTCCGGCCCTCGAAGGGCCGCCCGAGCTGCTCCGGGTCGACCCGCCACTTGCCGCGGACGCCCTCGATCACGGCCGGCTCACCGGCCTCGGCGACATCGTTCGGCTCGATCTGGTGCTCGGTCGACTTGCCGCGCGCGATGCCCAGCGAGCGCAGTCGCTTATGGTCGCGCAGGTGACGCGCCTGGTCGCGGGGGACGGCCCGATCGTCCGGGTAGATCCGCTCGGCCAGGTCCCACAGCCGCTCCCGGCCTTGGCGTCCGGCGGTCGCGACCTCGCCGCGCCGCTCCATGAACTCCAGCAATCTCATGACGTTCTTGTCGTTCGTCCAGCCGCTCGACTGCCACGGCAGCACACAGGTGTCCGGGATCTCGCGCGCGGCCAGCGGTCCGTCGGACCGCAGCCGATCGAGGATGTCCAACCGGCAACCCCGATTCGCGTCGATCCAGTCCCGCACATACTCCTGCCAGTCGCGCAACGGCTCCGGTCCCGGCCAGACCGCCATGTCCGCGCGGTACAGCGCGAGATCCTCGCGCGGCCGGATCATCCCGAACACCTCGACCAGCGTCTGATTGCCCAGGTCCGTCTCCAGGTCTTTCGACTGGTACGCCGTGGCGCCGAGCCTGCTCCACAGCACGAGATCGGCGTTGGGCGCGACGGCGGCGGTGAGATCGACCTGCAGCAGGGTCAGCTGCCGGACCACGTCCACCAGATCGTCGGGCCGGGGCCGGTCGAGCAGCTGGGCGCGTACGGCGATGCGGCGCGCCTCCTGGCGGGACAGCTCGTGGACCATTCGCCCAGCCTAGGCCCCGCGTATGACTAATCGCCGCCGCCGCCGAGGTCGCCGGCCGACGACACGAAGGGCCGGGCGCACGACGCGCCCAGCCCTTCGCCCCCGAGACCGGTCAGCAGCTGTAGGACTTCCAGCCGACCATGTAGTGCGGCGACGGGTAGTTGTACTTCACCTCGACGCAGCGGTTGTTGTTGTGGGCGTACAGGAAGGTCTGCCAGACCGAGCCGAAGTAGGCGTTGATGAACAGGTTGCAGGCGTAGCGGATGATCGAGTTGGGGATCATGCCGCACATCCGGCTGGTGAAGTACCGCAGGCCGTACGCCTGTGCGTAGGTGACGGCGTTGTGCACCTCGCTCTTGCTGTAGCGGACGTAGATGAACCAGCCGAAGCTGACCGACGGGTCGGCCGTCACCGGGTACGCCGCGCCGGCGTGCTCGATGGTCTGCACGAGCTGTCCGGCCGCGTTCACGGTGTAGCTGGTCGGCACGGTCACGTTGGCGGCGTCCCGCGCCCACGCCGGGTTCAGGTAGCCCAGCGCCTCGCCGGTCACCGAGTTGACGATGCCGATGATGCTGCCGGTCTCGCTCTCGGCGACGGTGACGAACTTGATGTCCGGGCTGCCGATCGAGTAGGTGTAGGTCGTCGGCGCGGCGGCGTTGTCGATGACGATCAGCGATCGCACCCGGTTCTCGCTGCGCTCGTTCACCAGCGAACCGGACGCGCCCGTCGTGACCGACGTCGTCGACGACACCGTGGTCACCGTGGACCCGGTCCCGAGCGACGGCGGCACCACCGACACGTTGGTGCCGTTGACGACCGCCACCGGTGCGCCGCCCTGCAACGAGGTCGCGACCGTCGGCGTGCGGTCCGCGTCCACGACGATGTCGACGTCCGGCGTCGCCGGGTCGTTGTAGGTGCTGTCGGCGATGTCGCTGGTCGGGGTGAAGAACTGCGCGTCGTAGTTCGCGGCGACCGCCCCGGCGTCGGCCGCGATGGCCGCCGCCGAATCCGCCACCGCTGGTTGAGGCGTCGCCAGGAGCAACGCCAGTACCCCAGCCCCCGCAAGGACTGTCATCCTTCTGGTTCTCACGTGCCTAACCTCCAAAGAGATCGTCGTGTGCTTCGCAGGTGATCCTCGCCAGCGGCGGTGGTCGATCGGTGGTGCGACGGTGGCAGGGTGGTAGCCAGCGATCGGCGTCTCCGTCTACGCTGCGGCTGTGATCGGCTTTCGGGTGCTGGGCGGCATCACGGCTGAGCGCGACGGGGCGGAAGTCGAGGTCGGCGGGGCCATGGTTCGGCAGCTGCTGGCGGTCCTGCTCGCCGCGGCGAACCGAGTCGTGCCGCGCGACAAGCTCATCGACGCGCTGTGGGAGGGAAGTCCGCCGGCCGCCGCGCGGAAGACCCTGCACGGATATGTCATGCGGCTACGCAAGGCGATCGGTGAACCCGAACGTCTCCAGTGGACCGCGGGCGGCTACCGGCTGACCGTCGGCGCCGGCGAGCTGGACGCCGATCGGTTCTCGAGCCTCATCTCCCGCGGCAAGCAGGCGTGGGCTCAGCGAGAGCTTTCTGCCGCGGCGGCGGACTTCACGGCGGCGCTCCAGCTCTGGCGGGGTGACCCGTTCCCGGACGTGCCGGCGGCGGGGGTCGCCGAAGAGGTCCTCGCGTTGCAGGAACTGCGGCTGACCGCCATCGAAGGCCAGGCCGAGATCGGCCTCGACCTGCACCGCGCCGCCGAGGTCGCCGCGTCACTGGTACCGCTCGCACCGGCTTTCCCGTACCGGGAACGGCTCCAGGAGTTCCTGATGCTCGCCCTGTTCCAGGCGGGCCGCCCGGCCGAGGCGTTGGAGGCCTACCGCCGGCTGCACCGGCAGCTCGCCGACGAACTCGGGGTGGCGCCGGGGGCCCGGCTTCAGCAGCTGCACGAGGAGATGCTGCGCGGATCGCCCGATCTCGTCGCGGCGGCGTCCTCGCCGCCGGTGCGGACGACCGTCCCACGGCGGCTGCCCGCCTCGGTGGCCGGGTTCGTCGGCCGGTCGGCGGAGTTGGCGCGGCTGCGGGAGCTGCTGCCAGACGAGGACGAGTCGGCGATCGTGGTCATCAGCGGCACCGCCGGCATCGGCAAGACCGCGTTGGCCGTGCGCTGGGCGCATCAGGTGGCGGCCCAGTTCCCCGGCGGCGCGCTGTACGTCAATCTGCGCGGCTACGATCCGCGCGAGCCCATGCGGCCGGGCGAGGCACTGGCCCAGCTCCTGCGCGCCTGCGACGTTCAGGAGCTGAGGATCCCCGCCGACGAGGAGGAAGCGGCGGCGTTGTTCCGGGCGGTCATCGGGGCCGAGCCGACGCTGATCCTGCTGGACAACGCGCGATCGGCCGACCAGGTCCGGCCCCTGCTTCCCGGCGGCGGCGGTCACCTGCTCCTGGTCACGAGCCGGGACCTGCTCGGTGGACTGATGGCCCGCGACGGCGCGCGCCGGATCCTGCTCGACACGCTGAGCCGGTCCGAGGCCCTGGATCTCATGCGGTACATCCTCGGCGACCGGGTGGACGTCGAGTCCCACGCGGCTACCGACCTGGTGGCCGCCTGTGGCAACCTGCCGCTCGCCGTACGCGTCGCCGCCGCGAACCTCGCCAAGCGGCCCCGCCAGACGATCGCCGATCAGCTGAGCCGGATGCCGCCCGCCGACCGGCTGGACGCGTTGGCCGTCGACGGGGACTCGCAGAGCACCGTCAGCGCGGTGTTCGAGCTGTCCTACCAGCACCTCACCGACGGGCAACGGGAGGTGTTCCGGATTCTGGGCCTGATTCCGGGGCCCGACACGGGCGCCGAGGCGATCGCCGCGACGGCCGGGCTGTCCGTCGCGGACGCGAGCGTCGTGCTGGGCCAGCTCGCCGACGTGTGCCTTGTGACGGAGCACGCGGCAGGCCGGTACAACACCCACGACCTCATCAAGGAGTACGCCGCCCGCCTCGCCCGGGATCCGCGGCACCACGCCGCCGCGGAGGTCGCGCTGAAGCGGTATTACGACTGGCTGCTCGGCCGTGCGTACGCGCTCGAGGCGGCGCTGGGCGGCGCACCTCGACGGCCGGACGACCGCGATTCCTTCGAGAGCACGGGCGACGCCATCGCCTTCGCCGACGCCGAACGCCAGAATCTCCTCGCCGCCGTCGAGTCCGCCGCCGCGCTGGGGCACGCCGCGTCCGCTTGGCGGCTCACGTACGCCGTCAGCGACTACTACGTCATTCGCATGGCGCCGGTCGACCTGGTGAAGATGGGCGAGGCGAGTCTGTCCGCCGCTGTCGCCGCCGGTGACAAGCAGGGTCAGGCGATGGCGGAGATGGTGCTCGGCCAGGCGCACAACCTCGCCGAGCGGCCGACCGTCGCACTCCCGCATCTCGAACAGGCCCAGGAACTCGCCGAATCGGTGGGGGCTGTCGAAGTGGCCTTGGCCGCGCTCAACGGCAAGACGAACGCCAAGCTCTTTCTCGGCGACCTGCCCGGCTACGTGGATGCCGCCGCGACGGTCGCGGCGCTGGCCGCCCGGCTCGGCCGCCCGGTGACGAGGTACGTGGGCAAGCAAGGGCTGGGCTGCATGCTGCTGGGCCGGCTCACCGAGGCGAGCGCCTTCCTCGAGCAGGCCGCCGACGCCGATCCGGACTACTCCCGTCACGGCCGGGCCATCACGCTGTTGAACCTCGGTGAGGCGTACACCGGCCAGGGCCGGCACGACGACGCCGAGCAGGTCTTCGACGAGGCGATCCAGTGCTTCGAGAGCGTCGGCGGTCACCACTATCTCGGCATCGCCCAGGTCGGCCTGTCGCATGTGCTCCGGGAGACCGGCCGGTACGCCGAGGCGGCCGAGCAGCTTCGCCGGGCCGAGACGGTGCTCGGCGAGACGGTCGAGATCCAGAGCAAGGCACAGCTCCGGTACGCCCAGGCCATGCTGCTCCGGGCGACCGGCCGTCCGCAGGAGTCGCTGGCGCTGGCGATGGGGACGCTGGCCGAAGCGCGTACCGTGCGCATCGCGCATCCGCTGGTTCAGTTGCTGATCGTGGCGGCGCTGGCCTGTCACGATCTGCGAGAGGCCGACCGTGGTCTGCGGTTCGCCGACGAAGCGCACGAGCTGGCCGCCAAACACGAGTACGCCCTGCTCGACGGCATGGCTCTCGCCGCGGTCGCCGTCCTGTCCGCGGCGCGCGGCGACGTGGCTACTGCCGTCGTGGCCGCGCAGCAGGCCGAGGAGACGCACCGGCGATGCGGGCATCCGCAAGGGGTGCGCATCGCACGGAGCATTTTGGACAGAGTGCGGCCACGACCGTCCATGGTGGCCGAATATTGACCCCGGCCGACTGACTACGCCGGGGGACCAGCGCTACACTCTGAGCCCCTGCGGCGATCAGGTGTGACGGGCTGGTGGTGGGAGCCCGTCCTCGGCGTGGACCGCTTCGGCGGTCCACGCCGCCCCACCTGGGGGACGGCGCGTTTGCCCGGCAGCGCAGCGGGGTAGCCCTAGGACAACCGTCCGAGGGGAGACCTCCATGTTTACTCGTAGACAGGACCGCACCGCGGAGTGGTGGAACAGCCTGTCCGACGCGTTGTCCGATGCCCGTGACAGTGCCGCCGATCGGGCGCACGACGTCGGTGGCAAGTTCGACGACGCCACCTCCGAGGCCCAGCGCCGCGCCGTACGCGCGTGGGCGGCGCTGTCGGGCAAGCCGGTCCGGCCGGCCTGGCCCGTGATCGCGGCCGCCGTCGGCGCCGGAGTGGCTCTGGGCTGGCTGGGCGCGCAGGCGTACCGCCGGCCGCAGATCCGCCGGGCGCTGGCCTCGGCCGAGGAGACGGCCCAGGAGCGGATGCAGGACTTCACCATGGCCGCCGGCGAACGCGCCCGGCAGCTCAAGGCGTCCTCCAACAACCTACTGGACAAGGCTCACGGCCGGATGTCGTGACCGTCGCGGGGGCCGGGACGCCGTCCCGGCCCCCGCACCCGCTCAGAGAGTCGCCTCACCGGGCAGGCCGAAGAAGTCGTGCCACTTCACCCCGCCGTTGAACGACGTGCCCGTGGACAGCCCCACCCAGACGTCGTTCGTCGACCCCTTGGTGAAGGTGATGGCGTCGGCCTTGCCGTCGCCGTTGTAGTCGCCCAGGAACGGGAACTCCCCGCCGAGGCAGAAGTAGTCGCTCCACTTGAGACCGGTGCCGACGAACGACGTGCCGTTCGACAGCGCCACGTACGCGTCGGCGTTCGAGTCGCAGGTGAAGCTGACGATGTCGGCCTTGCCGTCGCCGTCGACGTCACCGACCCGGGGCTGTTCGCTGCCCACCGCGAACAGGTCGTGCCACTTGGCCGACGCGCCGAACGAGGTGCCGGTCGACAGGGCGACGTAGACGTCGGCGAGGGTGGCGCCCGGTCCCCGGGTGAAGGTGATGATGTCGTCCTTGCCGTCGCCGTTCACGTCGGCGGCGGCCGGGATCTCGCCGGTCAGGGCGAAGAAGTCGTGCCATTTGGTCGACGCGGTGAACGAAGTGCCGGTCGACAGCGCCACCCACACGTCGCCCTCGGCGTTGTGGGTGAACGAGATGACGTCGTCCTTGCCGTCGCCGTTCACATCGCCGACCGCCGGCACCTCGACGCCCGGCGCGAACCAGTCGTCCCACTTCACCCCGCCGGCGAACGACGAGCCGGTGGACAGCCCGACGTAGACGTCGCCCAGTGAGCCGCCGGTGAAGGTGATCGCGTCGTCCTTGCCGTCGCCGTTGAAGTCACCGGAAAGCAGCGTCTCCCCGGTCAGCCCGAAGTAGTCGTTCCACTTCACCGAGGTCCCCGCGAACGAGGTGCCGGTCGACGTGGCCACGTACGCGTCGTTGAGCGTACCCAGGGTGAAGGTGACGATGTCGTCCTTGCCGTCGCCGGTGAAGTCGGTCGACGCCCCGGCCACCGGCTGCCCGCCGGAGTTGACCAGAGACATGTAGTAGTCCCAGTTCCAGTAGCCGCCCGGGTCGGTGTGGTCGTTGCCCGGCATCTCGTTGTGACCCTTGATCGCGGTCCGGTTCTTCGGCAGGCCCCACTTGTCGGCCAGGTAGCGGGTCAGCGCGGCCGACGAGCGGTACATCGAGTCGGTGAACCAGCCCGGATCGTCGACGTAGCCCTCGTGCTCGATGCCGATCGCGTACGAATTGGCGTCGCGCACGTGGTAGGCGGTGTCCTCCTCCCGCACCATCTGGGTGATGTCGCCGTCGCTCGACCGCACCACATAGTGCGCGCTGACCTGCGCCGACGGGTTCTGGAACCAGCTGATCGTGCCGGCGTAGGAGCCTTGGGTCACGTGGATGACGATCGTGCTGATGGCCGACGACCGGCCGGGCGAGTAGTTGCTGCCGTTCGCGGCCACCCAGTGCGCCGGCGGGTACTGCGGCACCGCTGCGGCGGCCAGCGCCGTCGCCTGCTGCGGCTGCCCGGTGCTCAGCTGTCCCGCCGGGGTGACGTCCGCGTACCGGCCCAGCTCGGGTCGCACGGTTCGGGGCGCTACGCGTACCGGTCCGTCGATGCCTTGGCGGAGCAGGCTGTAGACCTGGTCGGCGGCGACCCGTGCGGTGGCGTCGCTGCTCGCCCCGGCGAAGGCGGCCACCGCGGGATACCAGGCCGCGATCCGGTGCCGGTCAGCGCGGCTCATTCCGATTTTCACCGCGTACGCGTTGAGCACGGCGGCCGCCCCGCGCACGTTGGCAGCCGGGTCGGACTTCAGCCGGGGTACGCCGACGCCGGTGAGCGCGGCAGCCTCGGTCAGCGAGTGGTTCGCCGGATTGTCGGCGAGGTGCATGACGCCGTACCCGTTGTCCTGGCTGGGTTTTCCGTCGTGATCGAGCAGCCGGGTCTCGCTGAAGCCGATCGCGGCGAGCAGGTCCCGGGGCACGTCGTACGCCGCCGCGGCGCGGGCGAAGGTGGTGGCCAGATCCGGCGTCGCCGGTGCGGCGGCGGCCGGGGTGGCCGGTGCGAGGAGCAGCAGTGCTCCCGCTAGGACAGACAGCGGTCTCACGATTTCTCCTAGGGGCTTAGAGAGTGGTTTCGCCGGGCAGGCCGAAGAAGTCGTGCCACTTCACTCCACCGAGGAATCCGGTGCCGGTGGAAAGGCCGACCCAGACGTCATTCGTGGAGCCTTTGGTGAAGGTGAGCGCGTCGGCCTTGCCGTCGCCGTCCACGTCGGCGAGATAGGGGAACTCGCCGCCGAGGCAGAAATAGTCGCTCCACTTGAGACCGGTGCCGACGAAGGACGTGCCGTTCGACAGCGCCACGTACGCGTCCGCATTCGAGTCGCAGGTGAAGCTCACGATGTCGGCTTTGCCGTCGCCGTTGACGTCGCCGACTCTGGGCAGCTCGCCACCGACGGCGAACAGGTCGTGCCACTTGGCCGACGCGGCGAACGAAGAGCCGGTCGACAGGGCCACATAGACGTCGGCGGCGGTATCACCCGGTCCCTGGGTGAAGGTGATGACGTCCGCTTTGCCGTCGCCATTGACATCCGCGACGGCGGGATATTCGCCGGTCGGTGCGAACCAGTCGTGCCATTTGGCGCTCGCGGTGAACGCGGTTCCGGTGGACAGCGCGACATAAACGTCGCCCAGCCCATCGTGGGTGAAGGACACGATGTCGTCCTTGCCGTCGCCGTTCACGTCGCCGGTCGCCACCAATTCGCCGCGTGGGGCGAAGAAGTCATGCCATTTCGTGGCGCCCGCGAAGGAGGTGCCGGTGGACAACGCCACCCACGCGTCGGCGTCCGAGCCGTGCGTGAAGGTGACCGCGTCGTCCTTGCCGTCGCCGTTGAAGTCGCCCGTCAGCGCGGTCTCCCCGCCGAGCGAGAAGTAGTCGTTCCACTTGACCGAGGTGCCGGCGAACGAGCTGCCGGTCGACGTCGCCACGTACGCGTCGGCTAGCGAACCCTGCGTGAACGTGACGATGTCGGCCTTGCCGTCGCCGTCGAAGTCGGTCGGCGTGCCGGCGGTCATCTCGACCGTACGGCGGGCGGTCGCCAGCAGCTGTCCCGCCGTGCCCGCCGCCTGGTCGTAGCGGTCGGGAAAGCCCGACCCCTGCACACATTGGGCGACCTGCCCCGCCGAGTACGCCGGATGGTTCTGGTCGCAGCCGATGGCGCGGGTGAAGAACTGGGTCGAGGCGTAGACCGGGTCCATGATCTGTTCCGGCGTGCCCCAGCCGTAGTCGTACCGCTGCTGGAACACCCCGAGCGAGGTCTTGTCCCCGCAGGGCAGGTTGTTCATGTGGGACTCGACCCAGCCCGCCTCGAACCCGGCGAGCAGGACTTTCTCGGAGACGTTCAGGTTCCGGGCGACCCGGTGCACGACGACGAGCACCGAGAGGTCCGCGGTGGACGGGATCGAGGGGCAGGCGGCCGCGGCCCGGCCTGGGTCGAGGACGGCGACACCGCCGGCCGTGCTGAGGGCGCACAGTATCGCGAGGAGACGTCGCATCGAAGCTCCTGGATGGAAGAAGGGCGCACTCGTCCAAGGCGAGCGCGATGAGCTGGAAGTTCCGCGCGCCGGAGAAATGGGCGCGCTGCGTCAGGCCTTACGCGGGATGGATGGGGATCGAATTGTTGCGGGCGAAATTAGCAACCGCTGCGAAGCGGCGTCAAGTGACGAAATTTCAGCCGTCGAGGTTCACGCAGGCCGGACCGAGCTTTCCCGGATCTTGAGTTCGGTCTGCAGGGTCACCGTCGAGGCCGGGCGGCCGGGTTCGGCGATCCGCTCGGCCAACAGCAGGGCCGCGGTGCGGCCGAGTTCGTACGTGGGCTGCACGACCGTGGTCAGCGACGGGCGTACGAGATGGGCCCACGGGATGTCGTCGAAGCCGACCACGCCGAACCGGCCCGGGACCGAGATCCCGCGATCGACCAGGCATTCCATCGCGCCGACGGTCATCAGGTTGTTGGCGGCGAAGACGGCGTCAGGTTCCGCGCCGGAGTCCAGCAGCGACGCCATCGCGGCGTAGCCGCCCTCCTCGCGGTAGTCCGCGTGGCGGATGAGCTGGTCGTCGGCCGGGCGCTTGTGGCGCTTGACGGCGTTGGTGTATCCGCGGAGCCGCTGCTGGGCGGTCGGCAGTTTGCGCGGCCCGGTGATGCAGGCGATCCGCTGGTACCCGGCGGCGATCAGGTGCGACGTCGCGACGTCCGCGCCGTGCTCGTTGTCGGCCAGCACGGTGTCCACTGTGGCTCCCCGGATCTGCCGGTCGATCGCCACCACCGGGGTCCCGGACTCGACGAGCCGCGTGATGGTGGCGAGCTTGCCGGTCGAGGAGATGATCACACCCGCCATCTGCTCGGCGAGCGCGGCGCTGACGTAGCGGTCCTCCTTGCCGGGGTCCTCGTCGCTGTTGCAGAGCACCACGGAGTACCCGGCGGCCTGCGCGACGTCCTCCACGCCGCGGACCAGCGAGGTGAAGAACGGGTTTCCGATGTCGGAGATGATCACCGCCCAGATGCTGGTCTGCTGGCGGCGCAGGTTGCGGGCGACCGCGTTGGGGCGGTAGTCGAGGTCGCGCATGGCCTGATGGACCCGGGCGGCGAGCGCGGCGTCCACCGTCGTACGCCCGTTGACGACGCGCGAGACCGTCGCGGCGGAGACGCCGGCGTGCCGGGCGACGTCGTAGATCGTGGCCATGAATCCCCGCCTTCCAGAAGCGCGTTGAGCCTAGCAGGAGAAATCGATCCCTCGGACCGCACTCCCAGCGTCTCGCCCCGGCGGCTTCCCGGTGCGGTCGGCGCGGTCGCGGAGATTCCCCGGCTCGGCGAGGCGGTTTCCGGAAATCGATCTCGCCATCGCTGACCAGGTAAATCGGCTCTGACATCTGGTGCTAGCAGGCCGGAAACGAACTGTTGACAACCCTCGTTGCCGAGCCTACTCTCTGGAAATCGATTTCCCGAACCTGCTCGATCGGGACCCTCAGCACTTCGTAAGGAGCACCGTGACGACGCAATCGGCGGACGGGCCGGCTCGCCTCGATCCTGGCATCGGCGACCCCGGCATCACTGCGGCCCGCCAGGCGCTGCGGCACGAGGCCGACGCGGTCGCCGCCCTCATCGGCCGGCTCGGGCCGCAGTTCACCGCGGTCGTCGACGCGATCCTCGAATGCCGGGGCCGCGTGGTGGTCTCCGGTCTGGGCAAGTCCGGCATCATCGGCCGGAAGATCGCGGCGACGCTGGCCAGCACCGGAACCCCGACGGCGTTCGTCCACGCGGCGGAGGCGCTGCACGGCGACTCCGGCATGGTGGCGCCCGGCGACCTGGTGATCGCCCTGTCGGCGTCCGGTGAGACCGCCGAGGTCTGCGACTTCGCCGAGATGGTGACCGCGCGGGGCATCCCGGTGGTCGCGCTGACCGGCCGACCCGACTCCACCCTCGCCACCCTGTCCCAGCACGTGCTGGACGTGGCGGTCGAACGAGAGGCCGATCCGTTGAACGTCGCGCCGACCGCCTCCACGACGGCGACCCTGGCGATGGGCGACGCGCTCGCCTCGGCGCTGATGGTCCGCCGCGGGTTCACCTCGCAGGATTTCGCCGGGTTCCACCCCGGCGGCTCGCTGGGCCGGCGGCTGACCGGGGGTGCCCGATGATCCCGCAGCAGACCGGCGGCGACGACGGCTTCGACGTGTGCGTCCTGGGCAGCTTCATGAAAGACCTGGTCACGCAGGCGCCGCGGCGGCCGCGGCCGGGCGAGACGATCCGGGGCCGAGCCTTCGACGAGTACCTCGGCGGCAAGGGGTTCAACCAGGCGATCGCGGCGCGCAGAGCCGGGGCGCGTACGGCGATGATCGGGCGCGTCGGCGACGACCGGCACGGCGCGGAATTCCTCGCGATGCTCGCCGAGGAAGGCGTCGACGCGGCGTACGTGCGGCGCGACTCGGGCTGGGGGACCGGCGTCGGCCTGCCCGTCGTGGAGCCGGACGGCAGCAACTCCATCATCATCGTGCCCCGCGCGAACGACGCCGTCACCGCCGACGACGTCCTGGCCGCGGCCCCGGTCATCCAGCGCAGCCGCGTACTGCTGGTGCAGTTGGAGGTGCCGCTGCCCGCCGTGCTGACCGCGTTGCACCTCGCCCGGTCGGCGAACGTGCTGACCCTGCTCAACCCGGCGCCGTCGGCGCCGCTGCCGGAGGACATCAGCGCGCTGGTCGACGTGGTGGTCCCGAACGAGGTCGAGGCCGAAAGCCTCACCGGCCTGCCCTGTCACGGCGACGCCGTCCTCGGCACCGCGCCGACGCTGCGGCGGCGGCTGGCCCGCCGGGGCGCGATCATCACCCTCGGCGGACGCGGTGTGGTGGTGGTCGACCGGCCCGGCGACGACGAGGTGCCGCCCGAAGCCGTCGACGCGTACGCGGGCTGGCGGACCAGCGTTCTCAACCCGCTGGCGGTCGACACGATCGACACCGTCGGGGCCGGCGACGCCTTCTGCGGCGCGCTCGCCGCTCGCATCGCGGCCGGGGACGGCCTGCTGAGCGCAGCCGAGTACGCCAACGCCGCCGGCGCGCTGGCGACGACCCGACGGGGAACCGCACCGGCCATGCCCCGTGCCGACGAGATCGGCGCGCTGCTCACCCGTACGACAGTCTCCGGCGCGCCCGTCGGAGAGCACGCACTGTAACCCCGTTGGAGGTGGTGCTCGATGAAGACCCGGACGTACAGCGCCGCAGCGGTCGGCGTACTGCTGCTGGCTCAACTGGCCGTGGCGGCCCAGCCCGCCGCGGCGACGACCGCGACATCCCCGGCGATCGTGGTGGCCAAGGTGACCGGGCCCGGCTCGGTCAGCTCGACCGACACGGCCTGGAACATCAAGGCGACCGACCTCGGCATCATGTGGGACAACGGCGCGGGCGAGATCCTCACCGCGTTCGGCGACACCTTCGGCGCGGCGGCCACTCCGCCCGGCGCCAACGGCGACGACTGGCGTAGCCAGGTGCTGCTGCGCAGCAACGACCACAATCTGTGGGACGGCATGTCCTTCACCAGCGCGGTCACGGACGGTCCCGGCCACGCCAAGCAGCTCATCCCCAGCCAGAAGGTCGACAACTCCGAGATCACCGTCATCCCGACCGCCGGCGTCTCGGTCGGCTCGCGGCAATACCTCGCCTACATGTCGGTACGCCACTGGGGCGCGCCCGGCTACTGGGACACCAACTACGCCGCGATCGCGTACTCCGACGACAACGGGCAGAACTGGGTGACGTCCGGCGGCCCACGCTGGGACAACCCGGGCGGCGGCGACCACTTCCAGATGGCGGCGATGGCCCGCCGCTCCGGCTACGTCTACCTCTTCGGTACGCCCAACGGCCGCAACGGCGCCCTCTATCTGGCCCGGGTGCCCGAGGCGTCGGTGCTGACCAAGTCGGCGTACGAGTATTGGACCGGCAGCACGTGGCAGACCGGCGCGGACACCCTGGCGACCGCGATCGTCGCAGCGCCCGTGTCGGAGCTGTCGGTGCAGTTCAACGCGTACACCGGCAAGTGGCTGATGACCTATCTGCAGGGCAGCGACATCGTGCTGCGCTCGGCCGCCGCGCCGAACGGGCCGTGGAGCGGGCCCAGCGTGGTGGCCTCCTCGGCCGACTATCCCGGGCTGTACGGCGGGTTCATGCACCCCTGGTCCAGTGGCTCCGACCTGTACCTGACGATGTCGGACTGGACGCCGTACAACGTCTACCTGATCCGCGTCACGCTGAACCCGGACGCGACCATCGGCAACCCGAACCTCGTCCGTGACCCGAGCTTCGAACGGCAGACGACCGGCGCGGTCGCCTCGCCCTGGGCCGTCCGCGGCAACGGCGGGATCGACCACAACACCTGGAGCTTCACGGGCGACCGCAACGGATTCGTCCGATACAACCAGGGTTGGCACGATCTTCACCAGGTGGTGACGGTCGCCCCGAACACGAACTACGTGCTGTCCGGCTGGCTGCGCACCTCGGGCAACAACGACAACGGCTTCTTCGGCGTACGCAACGTCAACGGGCTGCCGTTCGCCGAGGTCAACTTCCACGCCGTGGGTTCGTGGACCCGGTTCACGGTGTCGTTCAACAGCGGCGGGCGTACGCAGGTCGAGGTGTTCGCCGGGATTTGGACGGACAACGGGGACATGTGGTTGCAGCATGACGACTTCGCGGTGGTCAAAGCCTGACACGCCCAGCCAGGAGATCAACGCCTGAGACATCATCGGATCGGTTCGGCGGCAGCGTGGCCGCTGTGACCGCGAGAGAGGGGACAGCGTGAACTACGGTTCATACGGCAGCAGTCTTCGGGACCTGCCCCGGTTGCGACCGCATCGCCGCCGGCGGGAGTCGAGCTGGGACCGGAGCGGCGGCAACGACGACCGGGTCACCGTCCACCCCGGCGAGACCGTGACACTCGCCGACATCCAGGGCGCGGGTTCGATCAACCACATCTGGATGACCGTCGCCCCGCGCGACGCGGCCACGCCCGCCACCGCCGACCGTGACTTCCTGCGCAAACTCGTCCTGCGGGTCTACTGGGACGACGCCGAGCATCCGAGCGTGCTCGTGCCGCTCGGCGACTTCTTCGGGGTCGGCCACGGCCGCACCGCGAACTTCGTCTCCGCGCCGCTCCAGATGAGCCCGCAGGACGGCAAGGCCTTCAACTGCTTCTTCCACATGCCGTTCGCCACCCGTGCCCGGTTCGAGCTGACCAGCGAGTGCGAGTCGGAAGTCCTGTGGTTCTACTACTACATCGACTACGACCAGTTCGATGAGCTGGGCGCGGACCTGGGCCGGTTCCACGCCCAGTGGCGGCGCGAGAGCCCCACCGACGGGATCGAGCAGGGCGACCTGTCGAACTCCGACTGGCTGTTCTCCGGCAGCAACCTCGACGGGGCGGGCAACTACACGATCCTCGACGCGGAGGGCCGTGGCCACTACGTGGGCTGCGTGCTCAACGTGACCAACCTGCGCCAGACCGCCGACTGGAACTGGTACGGCGAAGGCGACGACATGATCTTCATCGACGGCGAGGCGTTCCCGCCGAGCCTGCACGGCACCGGGACCGAGGACTACTTCAACACCGCCTGGTGCCCGAGCGAGTCCTACCACGCGCCGTACCACGGGATCACCCTGCCGGGCGGCGAGAACTGGAGCGGGCAGATCTCGCTCTACCGGTTCCACATCGAGGATCCGGTGCCGTTCCGCAGCTCCATCCGGGTGACCATCGAGCACGGTCACGCCAACCGGCGCAACGACGACCTGTCCTCGGTCGCGTACTGGTATCAGGAGCTGCCCCACAAGCCGTTCATCCTGCCGCCCGTCGCCCAGCGACTGCCCCGGCTGTGAACCACCGAGCCCGTCTGCCCGCTCTCGTCGCGGTGGTGCTGCTCACCGCCGGATGCACGAGCCCGTCAGGAGAGACCGTGACCGTGCTGGACCCGCGCACCGACAAGCCCTTCGTGCTGACGGGCGTCGGCGGCCTGACCGAGATCGGCCAGGTCACCGGCGTGCCGGGCGGCACCGACAAGTACGCCGTGCACGGCACCGACCTGGGCTCGATGTTCAGCGCCGGCGATACCACGTACTTCGTCTTCGGCGACACCTTCGGCGAGCGGACGGACGGGCAGACCGGGGCGGGCGGCAGCTTCTGGCGGTCGAACGTCCTCGGCTACACCACGGATCGCGACCCGTCCGACGGCGTACGCCTCACCGGCATGGTCACCGACGAGATCGGGCTGGCGAAGGAGCTGTTGGGCAGCAAGAAGGTCGACGGCGACGAGATGACCGTCATCCCCACCTACGGATTCGCCGTGGGGAAGACCTTCTACCTCTATTACATGTCGGTGCGGCACTGGGGCGACCCCGGCCGCTGGGACGCCAACCACGCCGGGCTGGCCCGCTCCACCGACGGCGGGCAGAACTGGACCCGGCTGGACGCGGTGACCTGGCCAGGTGACTCCGGATTCATCCAGGTCAGCGTCACGCATGTGCTCGAGGACGGGGTGGACCAGCTCTACTTCTGGGCCATCCCGGCCGGCCGATTCGGCGGCGTACGCCTCATGCGCGTACCCGCCGCGCAGGTCGAGCAACTGTCGGCGTACCGGTACTACGCCGGCGCCGGCTCCACCGGCCCGATCTGGGCCGCCGACCGGGACCAGGCGGTCCTCGTCGTCGACGACACCGTCGGCGAGCTGTCGGTGGCGTACAACTCGTATCTCGACCGGTGGATCATGATGTACCTCCGCGAGGGCGACGGCGTCGTCCTGCGGGAGGGCGTCACCCCCTGGGGCCCCTGGAGCGAGCCGCGCACCGTTGTGGACGCGGCCGGTCACCCGGGCCTCTACGCACCCTTCCAATACCCGGTGACCAGCGAAGCGACCGATGACGGTGGCCGCCGGATCTACTTCAACCTCTCCCTCTGGGGACCGTACAACGTGTTCCTCTACTCAATTGATCTTGAGAAATCCTAGGAGTTGCGATGAAGCGCAGAGCTCTGCTCAGCGGGCTGGCCGGCGCGGCCGCGCTCGCCGCCGCCGGGTGCGGCAGCAAGGACAGCGGTTCCGGTGACAAGAGCGAGGTGACCATCTGGCAGCAGAAGTTCACCGACCAGGAGGACGCCTGGTACAAGAAGGCGGTCGCCGCGTACAACGCCTCGCAGAACAAGGTCAAGGTCGTGCACCAGATCGTGCCGGCCGACGCCTGGGACCAGAAGATGAAGGCCGCGCAGGCGGCGGGCAAGGCGCCCGACGTGTTCACCCTGAACTACAACAAGGTGCAGGGATTCGCCCGGACCAGCCAGATCCAGGCCCTCGACGGCGTCATCGCCGCCGACAAGTGGTCGGGGCTGCAGGAGTCGGTCGTCGGGTCGATCACCTACAAGGGCAAGAAGTACGGCTACCCGATGCTCGTCGAGCCGTCGGCCGTCCTCTACTACCGCAAGGACCTGTTCGCCAAGGCCGGCCTCGACCCCGAGAAGCCGCCGACGAGCTGGGCCGAGCTGGTCGACTTCGGCAAGAAGCTGACGACCAAGGACGTCTCCGGCTTCTCCACCGCCGGCAACCAGATCGACATGGGCTGGTCGACGTGGGGCCTGCAGTGGAACGCCGCCGGGCACCTGCCGATCAGCGACGACTGGTCGCAGCCGCGGGCCAACGACCCGGCGTACAAGCCGCTCCTGCAGGCCTACCAGGACCTCTACAAGCAGGGCATCATGCCGAAGCAGCCGCTCGCCCCGTACGCCGACGCCACCCCGTTCGGCCAGGGCAAGGCCGCCATGATGGCCTGCGGTTCCTGGGCGGCCAGCGTGCTGCTGTCGGACTTCCCGAAGGTCGTCGGGAACGTGGCCGCCGCGCCGATGCCCTCGTTCGACGGCGACGCCACCAAGCCGACCGCCACCCTCGGCGGCTGGACCTGGGTGATCGACGGCAAGTCGACCAAGGCCCAGGCGGCGGCCGAGTTCATCGCGTACGTGCTGGCCGGCGACCCCGCCCTCCTGGTCGACTACTTCAAGACGACCAAGTTCTCGAAGTACTCTCCCCGAACCGCGGTCGCCGACACGATCAGCAGCGACCCGGCCGCGAAGGAGAACCCGTGGGCGCAGACGATTCAGGACAAGGTGGTCAAGTACGCCAAGCCGGAGCCGACCTACGACTGGTCGATCAGCCTGGCGTTCGGCAAGGCGATCGAGAAGGCCCTCCAGGGCAAGGACATCGACACGGCCCTGAAGGAGGCCGACGCCGAGATCAAGGACATCATCGCGAAGAACAACCTGGCCGGACAGGGCACCACGTCATGACGAGCGCGGCCGGTGCTGCGACCGCGGTCGCAGCACCGGGCACCCGCGACGCGTCGGGGTCGACGGCGCGGCGACGGCGGCACGGCGACACCAAGGTCGCGTACCTGATGCTCGCGCCGCTGGTCGTCCTGCTGTCGATCTTCGTCATCTGGCCGTTGCTGCACGCCGTCTACATCAGCTTCTTCACCTGGAGCTTCTACGCGCCGTCGGAGTTCGTGGGGCTGGACAACTACCTCAACGTGCTGACCGACCAGGCGTTCCTGTCGTCGGTGCTGCGTGGACTCGGGTTCGCCGCGATGGTGGTCCCGGCGCAGCTGCTGATCGCGTTCGCGTTCGCCAACCTCGTGAAGTCGTTCAGCGGGCGCATGGCCGGCGTACTCAAGGTCACGATCTATGTTCCGGCCGTGATCTCCGAGGTCATCGCGTCCATCATCTTCACGATCATCTACGCGTACCGTGGGGGCATCCTGAACTGGGCCCTGGGTCTGGTGGGGCGCGACGACACCGCGTGGCTGGGGGAGACCGGGACCGCGTTGCCCGCGATCGCCGTGCCGGCGATCTGGATCGGGATGGGCATCGCCTCGCTGATCATGCTGGCCGGCCTGCTGGACATCCCGGAGGCCTACTACGAGGTGGCCTCGCTGGACGGCGCGGGCTGGTGGTCCAAGATGCTCCACATCACGCTGCCGCTGATGAAGAACATCTTCCTCTATCTGCTGGTCACCGGGTTCGCCGGCTCGCTGCAGTTCCTCGTCGTGCCGCTCGTGATGACCAACGGCGGCCCGCTGGAGTCGACCACGCTGCCGAACCTGTTCATCTTCCGGCACTTCACCAACGACCTCTACTCCGGCTATCCGATCGCGGCCGCCCTGCTGTTGTTCCTCGTCCTGGGCTCGGTGTCGGCGATCATCTTCCGGCTGGTGCGATCCGAGAAGGCGGTGGACGGCTGATGCGGTTCCTCGTGATGGCGGGCAAACTCGGGCTGGCGGGGCTGTTCCTGCTCAGCGCCCTGTTCCCGCTGGCCTGGATGCTGATCGCGGGGTTCAAGAGCAAGACCGAGGTCGTGCAGACCCCGTTCCAGTTCTTCCCCGAGGTCTGGCGCTGGGAGAACTACACCCAGATCCTCGGGGACCCGGCGTTCCTGCGGTCGATCGGCGTGACCTTCGTCGGTGCGCTGCTGTTCGCCGCGCTGAGCCTGGTGGTCAACTCCCTCGGGGCGTACGCCTTCGCCCGGCTGGACTTCGCCTTCAAGCGCACCCTGTGGGTCGTGGTCATCACGACGATGTTCATCCCGGGCATCGCCATCATGCTGACCTCGTTCATCGTGGTGACCCAGCTCGGGATGCTCGACACGATGGCGGTCCTGGTCATTCCGGGCGCGGCGTCCGGGCTGCAGGTGTTCTTCCTGCGCCAGTACTACCTGGGCGTGCCGGTCGCGCTGGAGGAGGCCGCGCTGATCGACGGCGCCGGGCGGTGGCGGATCTTCCTGCACATCTTCACGCCGATCTCGAAGGGCGCGCTGGTCGTCGTCGGGGTCACCTCGTTCCTGGCGTTCTGGAACGCGTACGTCTGGCCGGTGCTCACCATCACCGACCCGAACCTGTTCCAGATCCAGCAGTACCTGGCGACCTTCCGGTCCGATCGGTCGTCCGAGCTCGGCCTGCTCATGGCCGGGTCGACGTTGGCGGCACTGCCCGTGATCCTGCTCTTCCTGGCTTTCCAGAAGCAGATCATCGGCGGCATCCGGATCTCGGGGATGAAGTGAGGGCCCGTCCGGTCCCGCACGAGGAGGGGCGCTTCGTCGCGATGCCGCTCGGTGGCATCGGCACCGGCGGCTTCGCGATCGGCGCCGACGGCGGGCTGCGGCAATGGCAGCTGCAGAACGTCGGCAACCATCACGGCGAGCTGCCGGGGACGTTCTTCGCGCTGCGGGTCAGCCAGATCGAGCCGCCGCTCGACCGGACCTACGTGCTGCAAGCGCCGCCCGGCCCGGTGGACGCCGCCCGGACCCCGCTGGTCGACGACGATCTCGTGCCGGGCTGGCAGCGGGATCTGCTCGGGGCGTACCCGGGTGCGGCGGCGACGACGTTCCGCGGGCTGTATCCGGTCGCCGAGATCGACTATCACGGGCTGCCGGTGGACGTCCGGCTGACGGCCGTCAACCCGCTGATCCCGCTCGACGTCGACCGGTCGTCGCTGCCGGTGGCGATGTTCACCTTCACGGTCACCAATCCGTCTGATGTGGACGCCCATGTCTGGCTGGGCGCCGCGATGCAGAACCCGGTCGGGCACGACGGGACCACCCCGATCGACGGCGTGACCGCGCGCGGGTACGGCGGCAACACCAATCGCGTTCGGCGAGAGAACGGCTGGACCTCCCTCGTCCTGGAGAACCACGCAATCGACCCGCTCGCGCCGGGCGCGGGCCAGGCCGTCCTGGCGATCGACTCGCCGTCGGCCGCGACGCTGCCGCAGTGGCAGCATCCGGCCGAGTTCCTCGGCTTCCTGGACGCCCGCGCGTTCTACGTCGACTCCTCGGTGCTCGCCCCACATGCCGCCGACTACCAGCCCAGCGGTCCCGCGCCGGCCTGGGGGCCGAGCGGCCCCGGCCGCACGTGGAACGGCGGGGTCGCGGCGGTGCTCGACCTCGAGCCCGGGGAGACCGGCACGATCCGCGTCCTGCTGGCCTGGCATTTTCCCAACCGGTACGCGAATTTCGTGCAGTTCGGCCCGCCGAATCCCCAGTGGGGGCCGACCCGGTTCTGGCTCGGCAACGCCTACGCGCAGCGGTACGCCGACGCCCAGGCGGTCGCCGCGGAGGTGGTGTCGCAGTGGGATTCGCTGCTGGCCGACACCCGGGCGTGGACGTCGGTGCTCAGCGAGAGCAGCCTCGACGACGACGCGGTGGAGCACCTGGCCGCGCAGGCCGCGATCCTGCGCAGCCCGTCCTGTTTCGTGACCGCCGACGGCGCGTTCTTCGGTTTCGAAGGAGTGCTCGGGGCGTCGACCGTCATGTGGACCGGCGACGTCGGCGGCTCATGCCCGCTCAACTGCACTCACGTCTGGAACTACGCCCAAGCCGTGGCGAAGCTGTTCCCGCAGCTCGAACGCAGCATGCGGCAGACCGAGTACGACGTCATGCAGGCGCCGGCGGGCTATCTGCCGCATCGAGTGATCTCGCCTTCGTACCTGCCGCAGCTGTGGGACAAGCCCATCGGCGGCCCGGTCGAGCCGGCCCTCGACGGGATGCTCGGCAGCGTCCTGAAGACCTACCGGGAGGTACGCAACGGCGCCGGCCTCGACTGGCTCCAGCGGTACTGGCCCTCGGTGCGGCGGTTGCTGGACTACGTGCGCGATCGCTGGGATCCGACGGCGTCCGGGGTGCTGCGTGGCGTACAGCCGTCCACGCACGACATCGATCTGTGCGGGGTCAACAGCTTCATGGGCACCCTGTGGCTCGCCGCGTTGCGGGCCGCCGAGGAGATGGCCCGACTGGTGGACGATCCCGCCTACGGCGCGGTCGTCGCAGACCTGTTCGAGCGGGGCAGCAAGGCGTACGACGAGTTGCTGTTCAACGGCTCGTACTACGTCCAGGTCCTCGACGAGGGGGAGTCCACCGACTACCAGTGGCTGCACGGTTGCCTGGCCGACCAGCTCATCGGCCAGTGGTGGGCGCACCAGCTCGACCTCGGCTACCTGCTGCCCCGGGAACACGTGGTCACGGCGCTGCGCTCGATCGTGCGGCACAACCTGCGTACGGGGTTCGACGGGTTCGACCACATCTACCGGGTGTTCGCCGACCGCGACGACACCGGGCTGCTGATGTGCACCTGGCCCGGCGGCGGACGGCCGTCCGTACCGACCCGCTACTGCGACGAGGTGTGGACCGGCAGCGAGTACCAGGTGGCGGCGCACTGTCTCCGGGAGGGACTCGACGACGAGGCGTACGCCATCCTGCGCGGGATCTGGGCGCGGTACGACGGGCGGCGGCGCAATCCCTACAACGAGATCGAGTGCGGCGACCACTACGTACGCGCGATGGCGGGCTGGTCGGTCGTCGACGCGCTGTCCACGCGACCGGGGACGTGGCCGTTGCTCACGCCGACCGGATGGGGCACCGTCACCCGCAGCTCCGACGGCGTCTCCGTCTCCTGCCGCTACGGCACCATCCCTGCAACGGAGTCGCGCGACCCTCAGGTACCTCTGTAGGCGCAGATCACGGATGCGCAGGCCAACCGGCGCTCGGTGAGCCTGCGCATCCGTGATGTGGTGCTAGGAGAACGCTTCCGGCGCGGCCGGTCCATAGGGGACGCCGGCCTGCAGGATGATGTTGGCGTAGGGGGTCACCTCGCCGGTCCGCACGATCGCCCGCGCGGTCCGCGTGATCCGCTTGAACTCCTCGTGCCCGACCCGGCCGATCCGCGACGCGGGAATCAGGCCGGCGATGCCGTCGGCGATCGTGGCGTCGGACAGCTCCTCGGCCACGGTCGCGTGCTCCACCACGAACTCGCCGAGCACCTGCCGCAGGACGGGCAGGAAAGCGGGTTCGCCGGACCGCCACGCGAGGTGGACGACCTCGACCCCGGGCGGGGCGGGCAGTCCGGCGTCGCACACGACGATCAGATCGGTGTGCCCCGCGCTCGTGAGGATCTCCAGCAGGCGTGGGTGCCACAGGCCGTCGTGCCGCATGCTTCCTCCTGGTCAGTCCGTCGGGAACGCCGAGTCCTCCGACCGAGAATTCGATTTCCCGCCAACGCTAAAGAAAGGGTCGCCCGGTGTCAACGGGCCGGCGTCAGCGCCGCCACGATGCCCGGGACGTCCTCGCGGAAGTTACGCGTCCAGTGCTCGCCGGAGTGCGTACCGGGGTAGTCGTGGAAGTCGTTGGCGATGCCGGCGTCCAGCAGCCGCTGATGGAACGCGGCGTTCTGGTAATGCACCACCCGCTCCTGGACGTCGCTCATCCAGGCGCCCGGCGTCACGTCGGTCAGCCCGGCGTACAACGCGATCCGCTTGCCACGGAAGCTCTCCACCCGGTCCCAGGGATTCTCCGGCGTCATGAGGTCGTGCCGTTCGCCGACGACGCCGTAGACCGCGCCCGGGAGCTGCCCGTCGGCGGCCGGGGTCACGAAGATCCAGCTCTCGATGTCGGCGGCGAGATTGTTCGACGGGCCCGAGTACGAGGAGACGGCGGCGAACCGGTCCGGGAACTCGGCGGCGTACTTCTGCGCGCCGTAGCCGCCCATCGACAGCCCGGCGACCGCCCGGCCGGCGGCTGCGCCGGTGGTCCGCAGGTTGGCGTCGATCCACGGGATCAACTGGTGGATGTGGAAGTTCTTCCAGTTCAGCGGGCCGAACAGCGGGCGCAGGTGGTTCGCGTACCAGCCGATCTTGTAGCAGTCGGGCATGACCACGATGACCTCCAGGCCGGCGGTGGACTCGACCGCGCCGAGTTCCATGTGCCACTGCCGGAAGTCGGTGTTGCCGCCGTGCAGCAGGTAGAGCACCGGATAGCGGCGCGTCGGATGGGCGTCGTAGCCGTCGGGCAGCAGGATGTTCACGCCCGGGTCCCGGGTCAGCTCGGTGCTGCGGAATCGCACGTACGCGAGCCGCGCGTCCCAGCGTTGGTTCTCCAGCACGGTCAGGCCGAAGCCGTTGCCGACCGGCAGTCCGGCGGCGCGCGCGGGCGAGCCGAACAGCCCGGCGGTCGCCACGGCAGCGGTGGTGGCGGCGGCGCCGGCCAGCAGGCCGCGCCGCGAAACAGGTGGTCGCATGAGTCCTCCCCAGATGCGTCGGTGAATCGGGAAATCGATTTCGCGAAGGCTTCATGGTGCCACACGGATCGACGTTGACGAAAGGCTGTGGCCTGATCCGGTCGCGGCCTGGCGACAACCGCGTGGGACGGATCCGGGCGCCACGCTAGGTTGTCTCCATGATCCAGGTGACCTACCGCCCGGCGACGACGGCGGATGCGGCCGCGCTGGCCCGGCTGCGGACCGCGATCCGTGAAGAGTCCGGCCACGGCCGGGCCGCCGCCGAGGCCGACGTGGTCCGCGAGTTCACGGAGTACGCGACCCCTGACTCGGTCCTGCTCGCCGAGGCGGACGGCGACCTCGTCGGCTGGGCGTACGCGGAGCCCGGCGGCGACGGGAGTCGGCGCTTCCTGCCCGGCGGCGTACTGCCGGCGCACCAAGGCCGGGGCATCGGCCGTCACCTGCTGGGCTGGCAGCTCGACCGGTTCGGCCCGGCGGGGCTGCCGATGATCGGCTGCCGCAGCACCGACGCCGCCACCCAGGCTTTGCTGCGCCGATTCGGGCTGCACCCCGAGCGCACCTTCCTCTGGATGACCCGCGACGTGGCACTGCCGACGCTCGCCGCCACGACGGACCTGACGGTCGCCGCCTACCGGCCCGGCGACGAGCACGCCCTGTGGGTGGCGCACCAGGAGGGGTTCGCCGATCACTACGGCTTTCATCCGACGCCGTTCGAGGAGTGGGCCGACCGGTTCCCCCGGGACAAGCGGTTCCGCCCCGACCTGTCGTACGCCGCCTGGGACGGGGACGAGTTGGTCGCCTTCGCGTCGTGCTACCTGCTGTCGGTGGCCGACGAGGAGCCGAGGACGGTCGTGATCGAACAGGTCGCGACGCGTACGCCGTGGCGGGGTCGCGGGGCGGCCGGCGCACTGCTCGCCGCCGTGATCGACGCCGCGCGGGCGGCGGGCGTACCGGAGTTGGCGTTGAACGTCGACGGCGCGAACCCGACCGGAGCCGTCCGGATCTACGAACGGGCCGGTTTCGTCGAAGCGTTCCGCCGCGTCCAGTTCGCCCGCCCGTGACCGGGATGCGAAGCGGGCCACGCGATCCACGTCGTCGGTGCTAATTTCCTGGGCGATACGCATCAGATGGCGGACAGGAGCAGCCGATGAACGACGACCTCGACCTGGGCCTCGACCTGGACGTGGCAGTGGCGATCATCGGCGAGGGTGCCATGATGAGCGACTTCCTGGTCTGGACGCTTCAGCACGGCTATCAGGCGGGCGAGCGCACGCAGGTCGGCGACGGGTTCTCCCGGCTCGAGATCGTCTACCGCGGGCGGGTGACCGAGCAGGATGCTCGATCGGCCGAGGAGAACCTGCGCCGCTTGTGGACCCGGCACGCCAAGAAGCCGTACAAGGTCCGGGTCAGTTTCGTGCCGAGCCAGGGCCAGGCCTGGCAGCAGAAGTACCCGGCGTCGGGCAACTGGTGAGAAGCCCCCGTTCAGCCTGGCAGTGACTTCAGCGCGGCAGTGACTTGGGCCTGGCAGTGAGGAGGTCCGTCACCGCCGGGCTGCGAAGCCCTCGCCGAGCGCGGCCGCGATCGGTCCACTGTAGAGACGATCGGGGTCGAGCTCCGGGTCGTAGATGCCGACGTCCGCGCCGATGACCCGCTCGTCCGCCGCCAGCCGCCCGAGCAGCTCGGTGAGCTGCGCGAAGTCGAGGCCCGGCGCGCCGGGGGAGTCGACGGCCGGCATCACGGACTCGTCCAGGATGTCGACGTCCAAGTGCAGCCACACGCGGTCCAGGCCGCGCTCGCCAAGCCGGTCGAGCGTCCGGGCGCTCGTCGTCTCGATGCCGTGGTGCAGGATCTGCTGCGTGGTGAAGCGGACGATCGCGGAATCCTCGACCATCGCCCAGTGGTCCTGCTCGGCCGGCACGTCGGTCTCGCGGTCGCCGAGCTGGACGACGTCGCCGTCCGCCACCAGCGGCGTACCAATGATGGGCCAGTGGGTCAGCAACGGCTCGCCGCGGCCGGTCGCCAGCGCGAGGTCCATGCCCGCGGCGGAGCCGAGCCGGGCCGCGGTGTCGTAGTTGTTCGGGTGGAAGAAGTCGTTGTGGCCGTCGAGGTGCACCAGCCCGCACCGCCCGTCGCGACGCGCGCCCGCGAGGCACCCCAGCAGATTCGCGCAATCACCCCCGACCACCAGGGGGAATCGGCCGGCCGCCAGGGCCGTGCCCACGACCTCCGCGATGATCATCGAGTACGCCCGCAGACCGTGCCCGTTGCGTAGCCGCGTGAGGGGCTGGGCCTCGAAGTCATAGTCGGGATGGTCGAGCGTGGTGACGTGACGGGCGCCGAGGCGGTCGGCGAGCCCGGCGTCCAGGAGGGCCTGCGGGGCGCGCCAGGCGCCGGGTTCGTGGCCGGGCGTGAGTGGCCGCAGGCCGAGGCTGGACGGTGCGGTGATGAGCTCGATCATGCCGACAGTCTACCAGTAAAACGCTGTTTACCGGTTGCATGATCGCGTATCGTGGAGACATGCAGGTACGAGCGCACGACTTCCAGCCCCGGGACCTGGTCGCCGGCGACGTCGTGCTCGACTTCGTCAACACGGTCACCGCGCGGGACACCGAGCCGATCGACTGGCTCGACGACTACGCCGCGTTGCTCTCATGGTCCGTGCTGGCGGACCTGCCGCCGGACGCGGTGGCCCGGCTCGCCGCCGAGGCAGTCGCGCACCCGCGCCGAGCCGCCCGCGCGCTGGCCGAGGCGAAGGTGCTCCGCGAAGCGCTGTGGAAGCTGCTGACACACGACCAGGCCGAGGACGCCGTCGCCCGGCTGACCGAGTCGTGGCGGTCGGCCACGGCCGCGGTCGTCCTGACCGGCTCAGCCGGGCGGCTGGAACCGACGGTCACCGTCGAGAACTCCGGACTGGCCTATCCGGAGCACTTCGTCGCCCTTCGGGCCGTCCGCCTGCTGGAGGCCCTGCCGTCCGTTCGGCTGCGAGTGTGCGGCGGCAGGCATTGCGGCTGGCTGTTCCTGGACACGTCCAAGGCCGGCCGACGCCGCTGGTGTGACATGGCCACCTGCGGAAACGCCGAGAAGACGCGTCGCCACCGAGCGGTGGCCCGCCCCTGACGCCTTCCCCGAGGCACGGCGGCGGAGATCATCAGGGCTCGACCAGGGGTTTTCCCGGGGGTCGTCGAGGGGCGTTCCGGACGACGATGGCGATAGAAGATCACGTCGTACGGAGGTAGCCGTCATGGCAGCACAGTGGACCGTTCCGGACGGGCTGCGTACCACCCCGCCGAGGTTGCCGGTCGAGGGCGTGGTGCCGTCGTTCGCCGGCGCGCCCGCCGATCTGCGCGGGAACGTCGTCCTGGTCAGCTTCTGGACCTACACCTGCGTCAACTGGCTGCGGCAGCTGCCCTACCTGCGCGCCTGGACGCACAAGTACGCCGGCCACGGGCTCGTCGTCGTCGGCGTGCACACCCCTGAGTTCGGCTTCGAAGCCGAACCGGACAACGTCAGCCGGGCCGTCGTGGCGCTGGGCGTGGACTACCCGGTCGTCGCCGACAACGACTACGCGACCTGGCGGGCGTTCGGCAACTCCGCCTGGCCCGCGCTCTACCTGGCCGACACCGAAGGCCGCATCCGCCGTCACCACCTCGGCGAGGGCGAATACCAGCAGACCGAGGCGGCGATCCAGGCGCTGCTGATCGAACGCGGCTCGACCGGATTCGACCCGGCCCCGGTCACGGTCGACGCCGAGGGCATCGAGGCACCGGCCGACTGGACGACGCTGCGCACCGCCGAGACCTACACCGGATACCAGCGGACGGCGTACTTCGCGTCTCCCGGGGGGCTCGTGCCGAACCGGCGGAACGCGTACGCCGAACCCGCGCGGCTGGCCGTCGACGCGTGGGCGCTGGCCGGCGACTGGACCGCCCAACCGCAGGCTGTCGTGTCGGACGCGCCCGGCGGCCGGATCGCGTACCGGTTCCACGCCCGCGATCTGCACCTCGTCATGGCCCCGGCCACGCCCGGCAGCTCGGTGCCGTTCCGCGTACGTCTCGACGGCGGCGCGCCCGGTCCGGCGCACGGGCTGGACGTGGACGCCGACGGCTACGGCGTACTCGCAGAACCGCGGCTGTACCAGCTGATCCGGCAGCCGGGCGAGATCGCCGACCGGACCTTCGACATCACGTTCCTCGACGCCGGCGCCGGGGCGTACGCCTTCACCTTCGGCTGACGGTCAGTCCTCGGCGGTCCACGGACCCAGCTTCTCCGGGTTGCGTACCGCCCAGACGCGCCGGATCCGTTCGCCGGCCAGCTCGAACGCGAACACCGCCACGGTGGCGCCGTCGCGCCGGCCGACCAGGCCCGGCTGGCCGTTGACGGTGCGTTCCAGCAGCACCATGCCGGGCGCGTTCGTGGCGAGGTAGAGGGCGAACTGAGCGACCTGCTCGGCGCCCTCCACCGGGCGTACCACGGTGCTGACCAGCCCGCCGCCGTCCGCGACCACGGTCACATCCGGGTCGAGCAGACCCACCAGCGCCTGGATGTCCTGCGCCTCCCAGGCCTGCTTGAAGTTCCGCACGACAGCGGCCAGATGCGTCGCCGGAGCCGGTGACGGCTGCGCAGCGTCCAGCCGCCGTCGCGCGGCCGTCGCGAGTTGACGGCAGGCCGCGGGCGTACGCCCGACGATGTCGGCGACTTCGGCGAACGGGTAACGGAACACGTCGTGGAGGATGAAGGCGACCCGTTCCGCCGGGGTCATCGACTCCAGGACGACCAGGAACGCCATGCTGACCGACTCGTCGAGGGTGACCCGATCGGCGGGATCGGCCGGAGCCTGATCGGGGATCGGCTCGGGAATCCACTCGCCGACGTAGCGCTCGCGCCGCACCCGGGCCGAACCGAGCAGATCGAGACAGATCCGGCTGGCGACCTTGGTCAGCCAGGCCCCCGGCGACTCCACCTCGTCCTGCTGCTCGCGGGTCAGGGCGTACCAGCGGGCATAGGTGTCCTGGACGACGTCCTCGGCGTCGGCCAGCGAGCCGAGCATCCGGTACGCCAAGTTGATCAACTGGCGTCGTTCGGCCGCGATGGCGCTGATGTCGGGAGTGCTCATACTGCTCCGACGATATAGCCGGCCGGAATGTGACCTGGACCTCCCCGCCTCACATTCCCGAGCGCTGCGTCGTCGGACTCAGTGAAAGTGAGTCACCCCAAGGACAGGACAAGCCGATGCGCAAAATCTTCGCCGCCCTCGCTGGACTCCTCGTGCTGCTCGTCGTGGCGCAGTTCTTCTTCGCCGCGAGCGGTGGCTTCAGCAGCCGGCCGGGCGAGGAGGCGTACCGGGGCCACCACATGCTCGGCTACGTGCTGTTCCTCTGGCCGATCGTGATGATCGTCGTCGCGGCGATCGGCCGGATGCCGGGCCGGCTCATCGGCCTGACCGCGGTGATCCCGGCGCTGACGACGTTCCAGGTCGTGGTCGCGAAGATCGCCATCGGCATGCACGACAGCGGCAGTGGTACGGGCTCCGAGATCGTCTTCGGCCTGCACGGCATCGGCGGCCTGCTGACCGGCGTGTTCGCGGGGCTGATCCTGCGCCAGGCCCGGGCGCAGCTCAAGCCCACCCCGCCCGCCGCCGCCTGACATCGGTCGCCAGCCGCCGGTGGGGACAGCGGATCAGGGTTCTAGGTCGAATCATGGGACATGATTC
>NZ_JBFBAZ010000040.1:0-65034 GCF_040682475.1 Hamadaea sp. NPDC051192 | reverse complement strand
CGCCGCGCCGCTCGCTGCCGCCGCGTTGATCATGGAGTTAACCGTGGTCTCGACGGTGTGTCGAGGGGGCAAACTCCATGATCAACGCGGCGGAATGTGGCGCTAGGCGGGGGTGGGGGTGGGTTCGGAGGGAGTGTCCGGAGTGGGGTCTTCGGCGGGGGTGGTGGCGGGCTCCGCGGCCGGCTTGTCGCGGAGGAACAGCGACACGATGGCCGTCGGAATCCAGATCACCTCGAGGAGCACCCGGATGAGCGACGGGGCGACCGGGATGAACGGGATCATCACGACAGCCCGGTCCACCGCGCCCAGCAGGGCGAAGGCCGCGACGAGAAGGGTGAGCCAGCCGAGCGCGCCGCGGCCGACCCGGCGAAGGCGGAGGCCGAGGGCGAGCCAGCCCAGTCCGGCCAGACCCAGTCCGATGCCTTCCAGCAACGCGTTGTACTGGGCGGTGCCGATCACGCCGAGGACGAAGCCGGCCGCGACCAGGCCGGCTCCTACGGTGGCGACCGGCGACCGGCGCAGGCGGCGATAGAAGGTCGCGAGGAAGAGCAGGCCGAGCACGACGGCTTCGCCGAACGCCCAGCGCACCTCGATGCGCTCCGACGTGGAGGCGGCGTACGCGCCCCACCAGTCGCAGTCGATCGGCATCTTCTGGCTCTGCAGGCTGTACTGCGCGCAGGAGTACATCTTCAGCGTCCCGGCGGGCTCGCCGATGTAGCGCTTGCTGCCCAGCGCCGTCGGCAGCTCGTCCGAACCGCAGGACGGCAGCGGGCCGACGTTGGACGACACGTCGACGCTGTCGGACGCGGTGGTCCAGCAGTTGTCCACGCCCTGGCCGTCCCACCAGTAGTCGACGCCGTTCGGCTTCGCCTCGCCCTTCTCGCTGACGCCCATATGGTTGTTGAGGTAGCGGTTGTGGTTCGAGGTGTCGAACTGGGCGGCGAAGGCGGTGTCGTTGCGGACGAAGCCCGGCACCCAGCTCGTGACGAAGCCGGAGTACTTGTTGCCGTAGATGTAGTTGTCGCGCCAGATGTTGTAGTTGCCGCCCGGGTTGATCACGCCGTTGCCGACCGGTACGCCGACCACCGGGCAGACCACGCCGTTCTCGTAACCGCGCTGGTCGTACGGCTTCTGGCAGGTGCCGTCCTTGTGGTAGCGGTAGTAGTCGTTGTTGTTGTCGGCGATGACGTTCCGCTCGAACTTGGAGTGGTTCTGCGGCATGCCCGGGTGGTCGGGGAAGGCGCTGTCGGTCGAGATCCCGGTCGAGTTGTGGGTGAACACGCTGTCGTGCACCCAGACCGAGTCACCGGCCGTGCCGGAGTACCCCAGCATGTTGTCGTGGCCGTAGCTGTTGCGGATCTCGACGGCGTACCGGGGTGGGGTGTAGCCCTCGTCCTTGTTGATGTTGGACGCGGCTCCCGGGTAGAACGCGGAGTCGCCGTTGCCGTAGCCCTCGGCCTCGGTGTACAGGCCGTGGTCGACGGCGAAGGTCAGGAAGCCGTACTCGTCGTTCCAGCGGCCGACCGTCTTCTCCAGGACGAACCCGTCGGTCTCCATGATGTAGAACGCGTTGAACTGGCTGCGCTCGGCCGTCATGTTCCGGAAGTACACGCCGTCGGCGTTGTCCGCCCGGATCGTGTTGAGCTTCTGGTACTGCGCGTCGACGATCACGTCGGTCGGCTTGGCGCCGGTGCCCTCGATCTGCAGGCCGTGCTTGTTGATGATGGCGACCAGGTTCTGGTTGTGCGGGCAGTCCAGCTGCTGCTGCAGCGTCAGTACGTCGTACTTGTACAGCGCCGACTTGCGCAGCCCGCTGAGGTTCTCGCAGGCGCCCTGCGCCGGGGCCAGGCTCGGCTCCTCCTGGTATCGGCCGGGCAGCATCTTGATGATGGTGCCGGGGAGGTTCGCGGCGTCCACCGCCGCCTGCAGATGGCGGTAGCCGTTGGCCTGGCACTGCGTCCACAGCGCCTCGTTCTGCGCCTTCAGATCCGGGGCGAACCCCGCGATCGCCTGGTCGAACGCCGCCTTGTCGGTCTTGCAGACCAGCAGCGTCGGTCCCTCGGTCCGGTAGACCGGCACGCTCCCGCTGCCGTCGAGCGTCCGGGTGGGGCGCTCGTCGTGAGCGGCGGCGGGCGCCTGACCGAGTCCGATGACCAGGTACGCGCACAGCACGGCCGCGGTGCCGAGTGTGATCCTCCTCATGGTCGCGGAGCGTAGAGAAATTCTCGCGTTAACGCCAGAGCGGTAGCGACCAAAGATCAACTGTCAGCGCGACGCCCACCAGAGCCATGGCCAAACAGGACACGGCGGCCAACGCCGGGGAGCGTACGGCGGCGTTGACGGGGGGCTGCTCGGGAGCGCCGTCAGGAGTGCTCTCAGCCGGCCGGGCCAGCGACCAGATGCGACGCTGCGCCACGATCAGGAAGAACACCCAGACGCCGCAGGCCACCACGAGGGCGGCCGCGCGTACCGGGGTGATCCCGGCGTGCAGCGCGAGGCGCACGATCAGCAGCGACACGACGGTCATCGCCAGCGCCGTACGCCGCCAGGCCAGCCGGGTCCGTTCGGCCTGCGCGCCTCGATCGACCGGCGCGGCCGTCATATGACCAGGCCGATGAACAACAGGATGGAACCGGCCACCACCAGCAACGCCAGGATCGCCGGGAATCGGGAGGCCGGCAGCGGCCTGCCCTTGCGCATCGCGATCTCGCAGCGTACCCAGTGGTCGACCGCTCGCAGCGCGCATGCCGCGCCGACCAGGATCAGCCCGAGCGCGAAGATCTCGCGCAGGTGCGGGACGGCGAGCGGCGGCAGGAACTGGGCCACCGCGAGCCCGCCGCCGACCAGCGCCAGGCCAGTCCGGATCCAGGCGAGGAAGGTCCGCTCGTTGGCCAGGGAGAAGCGGTAGTCCGGAGTGGTGCCGACGTCGAGCACGTCGCGCGGGAAAAACCACATCCTGATCAGGCGGAACACGTGCCTATTATCCCGACGTGAACGAAGCTTTGGACGCGGGACGCCTGCGTGAGATCTATGACGAACAGCTCAAGGCCCATGTGCCGGAGCGGCTGCCCGCCGGTGTGACGGTCGATCGGGACGGTCCGCTGGTGCGCTTCTTCGGGCTCAGCCACAGCGGCTACCTGACCTACCGTGACCTGGGCGGACTCGACGGCGCCGAACTGGACGACCTGATCCGCCGCCAGGTGGTCACGTTCACCGAGCGCGGCGAGGAGGTCGAGTGGAAGCTGCACGGCCATGACCAGCCCGCCGACCTCGCCGACCGGCTCGTCGCGCACGGTTTCACGCCCGAGGTGCAGGAGACCGTGGTGATCGGCCGGGTCGCGCCCATCGCGGCCGCGCCGCTGCGCGAGATCCCAGGGGTACGCGTGCGCGAGGTGACCAGCCGCGCCGACTTCGACCGGATCGCGGTGATGGAGGAGGAGGTCTGGGGCGACGGGTCCCGGGACTACCTCGCCGAGTCCCTGGCCGGTGAGCTGGCCGCCGACCCCGACGGGCTGCTGGTCGTGGTGGCCGAGGCCGGGGATCGGGTGGTCTCGGCCGGCTGGACCAGGTACATCCAGGGGACGGAGTTCGCCACGCTGTGGGGCGGCTCCACCCTGCCCGAGTACCGGGGCCGGGGCGTCTACAAGGCGATCGTCGAGCACCGGGCGCGCCGGGCGGCCGAGCGCGGATTCTCGTTGTTGCAGGTCGACTGCTCGCCGGACAGCCGCCCGATCCTGGAGCGGGTCGGCCTGATCCCGATCACCACCACGACGCCGTACATGTTCCGCCCCGACCTGGCCAGTGAATGACCCGACCTGGCCGGTGAAGGACCCCACCTGGACAGTGAAGGACCCGACCTGGCAGGTGAATGAACCGTCGGGGCTGTGATGACGGCATTTCTGGTTCTGCCACCGGACGGCCGTCGTCCACAACCCCGATCCCGGGTCGCCCGGTACGCCCTACCGTCGCAGACATGGCTGCTGAGGAGACGAGGGTCGATCCGGCGCGCGTGAGCCGGCTGGCGTCGGCGACGCTGGACCTGTCCACCGCGTTGGCGGACGCGTGGCGTACGCACGGCCCGCTGCTGACCCCGGCGACTCCCCGGACGGCGCCCCGCCGCGCCGCCGAGGAGGCCGCCGTCCGGGCGGATCTCGCCGTACGCCGCATCGCGGAGGTGATGGCGGCCGACGCCGACCGACTGTGGCAGACCGCGTTCGCGTACGAGGAGGCCGACGACCGGGCTGCCTGGCGGATGGGCGCACCGGGGCGGCGGGCGTGAGGCCCCGGGAGGTGCGCGTCGCCGACCACTGGTACCTCGCCGACGACGGCTACGCCCAGGCGGCCGCGGCCTGGCGCGGGCTGGCCGCCGGTCCGCAGCCGCAGCGCCGGGACTGGTCCGGCCAGGCGACCGGTGTGCTCAGCGAGTGGTCGGGTGCGACCGCCTCGACCTATGCCGCCCATCGAGCGCGGCTGGCCGGCGGAGTGGACGGCTGCACGCGCCTGGCGGCGCGCGTCGCCGCCGCCCTGGAGGCCTGCGCCGAGGCGTCGGCGACCACCCGGTTCCGGCTGTCGGCGCACTTCTCCGTGGTGTGCGACGTCTTCCAAGCCCGGCCCTACGCCGACGGCACGGTCAGCCTGACGGTCAGTGATCCGGCCGGGGCGGGCGCGGCCCGAGCGGCGGTCGCCCAGGCCGTCCGGCTGCGCGGCGATCTGGAACGGACGCTGGCCGCGAAGGCCAAGGAGATCACCGCGACGCTGCCCGAGTGGGAGGCGCTGGCGAAGACCTGGCGGGCGGCCGAGCCGGCGACCTTCGCCGTGCCGACGGAGGTCGCCGCGACGCAGGTGCTGCGCAGCGGGGACACCGTCGTGATCAGCACCGGTTCGGGCGACGACCGAGTCGAGGTACGCGTGGATCCGGCCACCGGCGAACAGGTCGTCACCGGGCAGAGCGGGCAGTGGCGGTTCCCCGGCGACCTCCGGCTCGTCCTGCGTACGGGGGGCGGCGACGACACCGTCACGGTCGCGCCCGGCACCTCGGTGCGGCTGACGCTGGTGGGCGGCGACGGCGACGACGAACTGCACGGCGGCGACGGGCACGACGTGCTCTACGGGCTGGCCGGCACGGACTACCTCGCCGGTGGCGCGGGTGACGACCGGATCTTCGGCGGCGATGGCAACGACACGGCGTACGGGCTGGCCGGAGCGGACGCGATCGACGGCGGCGACGGCCGGGACTACCTCGACGGCGGTCACGGCGCCGACGTGCTGTCCGGCGACGACGGCGGTGACGTGCTCGTCGCCGGCTCCGGGGCCGATCGCGTCTCCGGTGGGGCCGGTGCCGACGTCGTCTACACCGGTGGCGGGGCTGACGTGGTCGACGGCGGTGCGGGCGACGACATCGCGTACCACGACAAGGACGCGGCTCTGACCAGCGTCGACCGGGAGGTGGCCGTGCACCTGGCCGAGATCCCGGCCCAGATCCAGGTGGAGGGTTCGCCGGAGTTCACCGCGCGGGTGCGGTCAGACCTGGAGTTCCTGGCGGCGTCGCCGACCGGTCAGCAGATGCTGGCCGCGCTGGACGCCGGGCTGACCGGCCGCGACACCCTGACCATCCGGGAGTGGAGCGAGCACAACGCGGCCGCGTCGGCCGACGTCTCCCTCGATCGTGGGCATCAGCGCGCCATCGACTACAACCCCGGGTTCAGCACGTTCCTCGGCTCGACGCCGCCGGTCGCGGTGCTCTACCACGAGATGGCGCACCAATACGACTTCGTCAACGACACCGTCCTGCCGGGACGCCACGACGATCCCGACGATCCGGATCGGATTCCGTCCGCTTCGGGCGGAGTGGGCGTGCCGAACGCCGAACGGCAGGCCACCGGGCTGCCCGTCGACGACGACCGCGACCCGCGTACGCCGATCCGGGTGGATCCCCGGCATCCGCTGGTCTTCACCGAGAACGGGCTGCGTACCGAGCTGACCTGGCCGCAGCGGCGGCACTACGGCTGATCGCGGCACTACGGCTGACCGGCGGAAGGGTCAGGTGCCCGGCGACCGCCACATCGCCCGGACGGCGTCGCGTACGCATTCCTCCCGCAACCGACCGCACGTGCACAAATGCTCGTCCGGTGATTTCCGGGTGTGATGACGGACCTGCCCGTCCTGCCGAGGCCGCCTCGTGGTTGTCTTTTCCGTAGGCACTGACTTCTCAGTGGGCACGGTCTCGGCGACGGGCAGGGGAGCCATTTGTGTGGACATGTGCGACACCTCCTGCATAGAGGACTCTACCGGCCCGCGATCATTACGAGGTGAGTTGTGTCACTCGGTCCCGGGAGCAGCTGGCTGAGCACGGCAAGCTACTAGCGGGTAACATCCGAATCCGGTGTCACATGGCAGCATGAACGAACGTTCGGGCTGTGGCATAACAGGAGGCGTCGAAGCACGATGAAGATCGTCGTACTCGTCAAGCAGGTGCCGGATTCCGGCGCGGACCGCACGCTGCGTACTGACGACAACACCGTCGACCGAGCGTCGGCGAACAACGTGATCAACGAGATGGACGAGTACGCCATCGAGGAGGCCCTGCGCATCCGCGAGGCGAACGCCGGCTCGGAGGTCACGCTGCTGACCATGGGTCCCGACCGGGCGACCGAGTCGATCCGCAAGGCGCTGTCGATGGGGCCGGACAAGGCGGTCCACGTCGTGGACGACGCCCTGCACGGGTCCGACGCGCTGGGCACCTCGGCCGTGCTCGCCGCCGCTCTGCAGCAGTTGGAACCCGATCTCGTGATCTGCGGGGCGGAGGCCACCGACGCGCGGGGCCAGGTGCTCCCGCACATGCTGGCCGAGCGGCTCGGCGTCGCCGCCCTCACCGGCGCGCGCAAGCTGACCGTCGAGGGCTCGACGCTGACCGCCGAGCGGCAGACCGAGGAGGGCTACGAGGTCGTCCGGGCCGCTACGCCCGCGATCGTGAGCGTCTGGGACACCATCAACGAGCCGCGCTACCCGTCGTTCAAGGGGATCATGGAGGCCAAGAAGAAGCCGGTCTCCAGCCTCGCCCTGGGCGACCTGGGCATCGACCCGGCCTCCGTCGGCGCGGCCGGTGCGTACAGCGCGGTCGTGGAGCACAGCAAGCGTCCGGCGCGCGCGGGCGGCGTCAAGGTGACCGACAACGGGGACGGCGGCTCGCAGCTCGTCGAGTTCCTCGCCACCGAGAAGTTCGTGTGAGGTTCAAGTGTCTGACGTTCTGGTTGTAGTGGAGTCCGCCGGCGGCACCGTCAAGAAGGTGACGCTGGAGATGCTGACCCTCGCCCGTGACCTGGGTACCCCGGTCGCGGTGGTGCTCGGCGGCGCGGGCACGGCCGAGCCGCTGCTCGCCAAGCTCGGCGAGTACGGCGCGCAGAAGGTCCTCGTGGCCGAGGACGCCGACCTCGACGGCTACCTGGTCGCTCCGAAGGCCGCCGTCCTGGCCGAGATCGTGAAGTCGGCTGAGCCGGCCGCCGTGCTGATCGGCTCGACCCAGGAGGGCAAGGAGATCGCCGCCCGCCTCGCGGTCAAGCTGGACAACGGCATCCTCACCGACGTGGTGGCGCTGGGCGCGGACGGTGTGGCGACGCAGGTCGTCTTCGCCGGTTCGACGATCGTCAAGTCCAAGGTCACGAAGGGCTTCCCGCTCGTGACGGTCCGCGGCAACTCGCTGACGCCGACCCCGGCGCCGGCCGAGCCCGCCGTGGAGAACGTCGCGGTCGCCGTGCCGGACAACGCCAAGCTGGCCACCGTCGTGGAGCGGGTCGCCGAGGCCAAGGGCGCCCGCCCGGAGCTGGCCGAGGCGTCGGTCGTCGTCTCCGGCGGCCGTGGCGTCGGCAGCGCGGAGAACTTCAAGCTGGTCGAGGAGCTGGCCGACCTGCTCGGCGGCGCGGTCGGCGCGTCCCGGGCGGCCGTCGACTCCGGCTTCTACCCGCACGCCTTCCAGGTGGGCCAGACCGGTAAGACGGTCTCCCCGCAGCTGTACATCGCGCTGGGCATCTCCGGCGCGATCCAGCACCGGGCCGGCATGCAGACCTCGAAGACGATCGTCGCGGTGAACAAGGACGCCGAGGCGCCGATCTTCGAGCTGGCCGACTACGGCGTGGTGGGCGACCTGTTCCAGGTCGTGCCGCAGGCCGCGGAAGGGATCCGCAAGCGCAAGTAGGGCCCGCTGGGCAAGCATGCAGATCAGGGATATGCGCCCTTCCCGAGCCTCGGGACGGCTGCATATCCCTGATCTGCATGAAGGGGGCAGTGGCGGATAGGCTGAGGGGCGATGGCATACCTCGATCACGCGGCGACCACGCCCATGCTCGCCGAAGCGCTCGACGCCTATGTCGCAGCCGCTCGCGACGTGGGCAACGCGTCCTCTCTCCACGGGCCAGGCCGCTGTGCCCGCCGCAAGGTCGAGGAGTCCCGGGAACGGATCGCGGCGGCGCTCGACGCGCGCCCGTCCGAGGTGATCTTCACCGGCGGTGGGACGGAGTCCGACAACCTCGCCATCAAGGGCATCTTCTGGGCACAACGGCCCACCGGTCGCTGCCGCGTCGTCGCTTCCTCGATCGAGCACCACGCCGTCCTGGACACGGTGAACTGGCTTGAGCAGCACGAGGGGGCCAAGGTCACCTGGCTGCCGGTCGACGCCGAGGGGCGGATCGACCCCGGCGTGCTCGACGAGGCGCTCGACGACGATGTCGCCCTGGTCACCGCGATGTGGGCGAACAACGAGGTCGGCACCGTCCAGCCGGTCGCCGAGCTGGCGGCGCTGGCGAACGCGCGGGGCGTACCGCTGCACACGGATGCGATTCAGGCGGTGGGCCAGATCCCGGTCGGCTTCGCCGCGTCCGGGGCGGCCGCCCTGACCCTGACCGGGCACAAGCTCGGCGGCCCGACCGGGGTCGGCGCGTTGCTGCTCGGCCGCGACGTCCCCTGCACCCCGCTGCTGCACGGCGGCGGGCAGGAGCGGGACGTACGCTCCGGCACGCTGGATGTTCCCGGCATCGTGGCGTTCGCCACGGCGGTGGAGATCGCGATCGCGACGCAGGCCGCGACGGCTGCCCACTTGGCGAGCCTGCGGGATGAGCTGATCGCCAAGGTACGCGCCGCCGTCCCCGAAGCCGTCCTGAACGGCGACCCGGTGAACCGGCTGCCGGGCAACGCCCATTTCGCCTTCCCGGGCTGTGAGGGCGACGCCCTGCTGATGCTGCTGGACGCGCAGGGGATCGCCTGCTCGACCGGCTCGGCGTGCTCGGCGGGGATCGCCCAGCCCTCGCACGTGCTCCTGGCGATGGGGTGCGATCCGGTGGCGGCCCGCTCGTCGCTGCGCTTCTCGCTCGGCCACACGTCCACCTCGGCCGAGATCGACGAGCTGGTGGCCGCGCTGCCCGCAGTCGTGGAGCGCGCCCGTCGAGCCGGGAAACTCCGCAAGGACCGCGCCTAGTCCCCGGGTAAGCTCGTCGGGTGCGAGTTCTTGCGGCGATGTCCGGTGGTGTCGACTCGGCGGTCGCGGCCGCCCGAGCGGTGGCGGCCGGGCACGACGTGACCGGAGTGCATCTGGCTCTGTCGAAGAATCCGCAGAGCTATCGGACCGGCGCCCGGGGCTGCTGCTCGCGGGAGGACTCCCACGACGCGCGGCGGGCCGCCGACGTGATCGGCATCCCGTTCTACGTCTGGGACATGGCCGAGGAGTTCCACGCCGACGTCGTGGAGGACTTCCTGAGCGAGTACGCGGCTGGGCGTACGCCGAATCCGTGCCTGCGCTGCAACGAGAAGATCAAGTTCGCCGCCGTCCTGGACCGGGCGCTGGCCCTGGGCTTCGACGCCGTGGTGACCGGGCACTACGCCCGGCTGGGCGACGACGGCGTGTTGCGGCGGGCCGCCGACGCCGAGAAGGACCAGTCCTACGTGCTCGGCGTGCTCACGCAGGAGCAGCTGGACCACGCGATCTTCCCGCTGGGCGACTCTCAGAAGTCCGACGTACGTGCCGAGGCGGCCGAGAAGGGGCTGTCGGTCGCCGGTAAGCCCGACTCGCACGACATCTGCTTCATCGCCGACGGCGACACCCGCAAGTTCCTCCAGGAGCGGCTGGGTGAGGCGCCCGGTGACATCGTCGACTCGACCACCGGCGAGGTCGTCGGCTCCCACGACGGCGCGTACGCCTTCACGGTGGGCCAGCGGAAGGGGCTGGCGCTGGGCCGTCCCGCGCCGGACGGCAAGCCGCGCTACGTCCTGAGCATCACGCCGGTCACGAACACCGTCACCGTCGGCCCGGTTGAGGCGCTCGATGTCACCGTCGTCACCGCCACGCGCCCGATCGTCCTGGCTCCGCTGGAGCCGAAGACGGAGGCTCAGGTGCAGCTTCGAGCACACGGCGAGCCGATCGACGCCGTGGTCGAGATCGTCGCCGGCGTCCTGACGGCCAGCCTGCGCCGGCCGGCGCGGGGGATCGCGCCCGGCCAGGCGATCGTCGTCTACCGGCCCGACGCCGCCGGGGACGCCGTCCTCGCCAGCGCGACCATCACGAGCGCCACCGACAGCAGCGCCACCGACAGCAGCGCCACCGACAGCAACGCCACCGACAGCAGCGCGACCGCCGCGAGCACAGGCACCACGGCGGTCACCGCCGACGCGGCCGTGGCGAGCGCCGCATGATCGAGCTGCCGCGCGGAAGCGCCACCGGAATCGGGTCGCTGCCCGGGTCGGACCTGGTCGAGGCGGTCAAGTACAGCTTGGGTGAGCTGCCGGTGGCGTACCTGCCGGAGTTGCCGAACCGAGGTCCGGGCGCGGAGCTGATCGGGCGGGGCGCCGGACTGCTCGTCGGTCTGCCGGTCGAGCTCTACACAGGACGGTGGCGGATCGCCTCCCGGGGCGGTCGCGACCTTCGGCGTACCCATGATCTCCTCGAACGAGACCTGGACCAGCTGACCGAGCAGGCGGACGGCTTCGCGGGACCGCTGAAGGTGCAGGCCGCGGGCCCGTGGACGCTGGCCGCGAGCATCGAGCTGGCCCTCGGGCAGGCGGTGCTGTCCGACCACGGCGCCGCGCGCGACCTGAGCGAGTCGCTGGCGGAGGGGCTACGCCTGCATGTGGCGGACGTGCGCCGCCGCGTGCCGGGCGCGCAGGTGATTCTGCAGCTCGACGAGCCGTCGCTGCCCGCGGTCCTGGCCGGGCGGGTGCGCACGGCCAGTGGTCTGCACACCTATCGATCCGTCGCCGAGTCGGTCGCGCGCGAGGCGCTGACCCGCGTGATCGAGGCCGCCGACGCGCCGGTCGTGCTCCACTGCTGCGCGCCCGACGCGCCGGTCGCGCTGTTCCGGGAAGCCGGGGCGGCCGGCGTCGCACTCGATCTCGACCAGGTGGATCAGCTCGATCCGGTGGGCGAGCTGATCGACGCCGGGCTCACGCTCTTCGCGGGCGCGGCGGCCACGCGGGGCACTCGCGCGCCGTCGTCGGCTGCGGTCGCCGATAAGGTACGCACAACGTGGCGGACCCTCGGGTTCAGTGAGTCCCAGCTTCCCGAGCAGGTCGTGGTGACACCCGCCTGCGGCCTCGCCGGAGCGACACCCGCCTATGCGCGCGAGGTCCTGGCCGCGTGCCGGGAGGCTGGGCGGCGGCTCGCCGAGGTCTGAGCCGGACCGTGAACTGTCGTACCCAGCGGCTAGATTCCTCCTGTGAGCGAGAAGGACTTTGACTCCGCCCGGTCGCGGATCGCCGAGCTGACCAGCGAAATCGAGGCACACCAGCAGCGTTACTACGAGCTGGACGCGCCGACCGTCTCCGACGCGGAATACGACGGTCTGCTGCGTGAGCTGGAGGGCCTGGAGCAGGACTTCCCGGAGCTGCGGTCGCTGGATTCGCCGACCCAGCGCGTCGGCGGGCAGGCCGCGGCCGGGTTCGCCACCGTCCAGCACGCGGCGCGGATGCTCAGCCTCGACAACGCCTTCTCCGACGAGGAGCTGACGGCCTGGGCCGATCGCGTGGTGCGCGACGCCGGCGGGCAGGTCGCGTTCCTGTGTGAGCTGAAGATCGACGGGCTCGCCATCAACCTGACCTATCGCAACGGCCGGCTGGTCCGGGCGGCGACCCGGGGCGACGGGCGGACCGGCGAGGACGTCACCGCCAACGTGCGTGCGCTGAAGGACATCCCCAAGACGCTCAAGGGCGACGACGTCCCCGCGCTCGTCGAGGTCCGAGGCGAGATCTTCTTCCCGACCTCCGGCTTCGCCGACCTCAACGCCAGCCTGGTCGCGGCCGGTCAACGGCCGTTCGCGAATCCGCGTAACGCCGCCTCCGGCTCGCTGCGCCAGAAGGATCCCTCGATCACGGGCTCCCGGCCGCTGCGTCTGATCGTGCACGGCATCGGCGCGCACGAGGGCTTCGAGCCGCCTCGGCAGTCCGAGGCGTACAAGCTGTTGCAGAGCTGGGGTCTGCCCACGTCGCTGCGCTGGAAGGTGGTGGACTCCCTCGACGAGGTCCGGGAGTTCATCGCCTACTACGCCGAGCACCGGCACGACGTCGAGCACGACATCGACGGCGTCGTGATCAAGGTGGACGACGTGGCGATCCAGGGCCGCCTGGGCACCACGAGCCGGGCGCCGCGCTGGGCGATCGCGTACAAGTATCCGCCGGAGGAGGCGAACACCAAGCTCGTCGACATCCTCGTCAACGTCGGCCGCACCGGCCGGGTCACGCCCTACGCCGTGCTCGAAGCCGTCCACGTCGCCGGCGTCACCGTCACCAGCGCGACCCTGCACAACCAGGAGGAAGTCAAGCGCAAGGGCGTCCTCATCGGCGACACGGTGACCATCCGGCGGGCAGGCGACGTCATTCCGGAGGTGCTCGGACCGGTCGTCGACCTGCGGGACGGCACCGAACGCGAGTTCGTGATGCCCACGCACTGCCCGGAGTGCGGCGCCGCGCTGGCTCCGGCGAAGGAGTCCGACGTCGACGTGCGCTGCCCCAACACGCGCTACTGCGTCGCCCAGCTGCGTGAGCGCATGTTCTACCTCGGCGGCCGCGACGGCTTCGACATCGAGGGCTTGGGCTACAAGGCGGGCGTCGCCCTCATCAACGACAAGGTGATCGCCGACGAGGGCGACCTGTTCGGGCTGACCGCCGCGGACCTGACGCGGTCGCCGTTCTTCACGAAGAAGGACGGTTCGCTCTCCGCGAACGCCGCCAAGCTGCTGGACAACCTCGAGAAGGCGAAGACGGTCCCGCTCTCGCGGGTCCTGGTGTCGTTCTCCATCCGGCACTGTGGCCCGACCGCGGCCGAGGCGCTGGCCAACGCGTTCGGCTCGGTCGAGGCGATCAGCAAGGCGAGCGTCGAGCGGATGTCCTCGGTGGAGGATGTGGGCGGCATCATCGCCGAGGCCGTCCGGGAGTGGTTCACCGTCGACTGGCACCGCGAGATCGTGGAGAAATGGCAGGCCGCCGGGGTCGTCATGGAGCAGGAGATGGGCGTCGACACCGGCCCGAAGCCGCTGGACGGGCTGACCGTCGTGGTCACCGGCACGCTGACCGACTTCACGCGCGACGACGCGTCCGACGCGCTCACCGCGCAGGGCGCGAAGGTGACCGGATCGGTCTCGAAGAAGACCAGCTTCGTCGTCGTGGGGGAGAACCCGGGCTCGAAGTTCGACAAGGCGCAGAGTCTGGGTGTGCCGATCCTCGACGACGCGGGTCTCGCGATCCTGCTCGCCGACGGGCCGGAAGCAGCTCGGAGCCACGCCGCGTCGACTGCTGCCTGAGTCTGCCCCTTACAACGACGTTCGCCGTTCCCCGCGACCCTCCGCGGTGTGGTTTCCTATGTCACATCGGTGACGGGGAGTCGCGGGACGCTCGCTCTGCGCCCGCGGAGGTCCTAGTCTGTAGGTTCGTGTGTCGGCGCTCGATCTAGGGCTCCGACCTGCGGATACGCGGGAAGGTGGGGGTCGCATGACGGCATCGGCGTCACGCTCGGCCGCCGGTGGGGCGGAGACTCCGTCCATCACCGCTCCTCCCGAATCGCTGCGGAACGCCGCACCCGTCATGGGTTCCGGCCGTTTTATCGGGTATGTGGCGATTGTTGTCGTCCTCGCGACCGCCGTCCTTGTTGTCGAACTCGCGACGCCGTTCGCCGGTTCCGGCACCTGGGAGGCCGAGATCTGGTTGATGGCGGCGATGGCGCTGGTCGCGGACGCCTTTCCGATGAGCCCGCCGGGGCGTCGGATGAGTTCGGCGGTGTTCCCGTCGATCTGCTTCAGCTTCGCCATCCTCATCGATTCGAACCTCGCGGCGGCGTTGGTGGTCCAGGCGGCGGCGGTCGTCGTCTCGTCCTGGCGGATGAAGCACAAACCGTGGCGGGCGGTCTTCAACATCGCCCAGTACGCGATCGCGCTGTCCGCCGCGTCGGCGGTGATCCACCTCGGCGCGACGCTGCTGCCGATCGACGCCGCGGCCGGCTGGACGGTGGCGGCGTGCGTACTGGCCGCCGTGGCCTGGTTCCTGTGCAAGTACACGACGACCTCGGTCGCGGTCTGGCTGCGCTTCGGCGGTCCACTGTGGCCGACCCTGCGCGCCCCGCTGGCCCCGGAGGCACTGACCACCGGTGCGTTGCTCCTGCTCGGCGTGATCCTGGCCGCCGCCGCCGACCAGAGCGCGCTCTACGTCCCGCTGGCGATCATTCCGCTGATCGCCGTGCAGCGGCTGGCCGTGCTGTCCACCGAGCAGACCCGGCTGGCCCGGCTCGACTCGCTGACCGGGCTGGCCAACCGCAAGGTGCTGATCAGCGAGGTCGGCTCGATCGCCGCCGAGTACGCGCGCTCGCCCGCGAAGGCGCGATTCGCCCTGCTGCTGCTGGACCTGGACCGGTTCAAGCACGTCAACGACGCGCTCGGGCATACCGTCGGCGACCGGCTGCTGGTCGCGGTGGCCGACCGGCTGGCGAAGAACATCCGCGAGGGCGACCTCGTGGCTCGGTTGGGCGGCGACGAGTTCGCCATCGTCTCCGGCCGGCTGACCAGCCCCGACGACGCCGTACGCCTCGCCGCCCGGATCACGCAGGCGCTGCAGGACCCGGTGACGCTGGACGGACTGCCGCTCGACATCTCCGGCAGCATCGGCATCGCCCTCTACCCGGAGCACGGCACCGATTTCGCCACGCTGATGCGGCACGCCGACGTCGCGATGTACGACGCCAAACACCGTGGCGACGGCATCGCCCTGTACGCCGCGGAGTCCGACCACAACTCGCCCCGACGCCTCAGCCTCGTCGCCGATCTGCGCAAGGCGCTGGAGGACCCCGAGGGCGGCGGGCTGAACGTCTTCTACCAGCCCCAGATCGAGATCTCGTCCGGTGAGGTCGTCGGCGTGGAGGCACTGCTGCGCTGGCACCATCCGGCGTACGGGCCGGTCGATCCGGAGGAGCTGATCAAGGCGGCCGAGCCGAGCGCGGTGATGCGCCAGCTCACCCGCTGGGTGCTGGCCGAGGTGGTCGCGCAGCTCGCCCGCTGGCGCCCGATGGCGTTGCGGCTGCGGTGCGCGGTCAACGTGAGCGTGCGGGACCTGCACAACGACGACATCGTCGAGCACGTCACCGACCTGCTCCGGGTGCACGGCGTCACCGCTGACCAGCTCCAGCTGGAGATCACCGAGGAAGGCCTGATGGCCGACCCCAACCGGGTCCTCGCCACCCTCGCCAAGCTGGACAAGCTCGGCGTGGCCATCGCGCTGGACGACTTCGGCACGGGGTACTCCTCGATGCAGCACCTGCGGCGGCTGCCGCTGGCCGAGGTGAAGATCGACCGCACGTTCGTCTTCGGGATGCGCGAGGACCCCGACGACGCCGCGATCGTCAGCTCGATCATCGAACTGGCCGGCGCGCTCGGCCTGCGTGTGGTGGCCGAAGGCGTCGAGGACGAGCCGACCTGGCGGATGCTGCACCAGCAGGGCTGCGAAGTGGCCCAGGGCTGGTTCTACGCCCGACCGATGCCGGCCGAGGACCTGCTGGCCTGGATCGCCCGGACGACGTTGCCGGGCGCGCGCCGGCTGGCCTCCCGCCTGCCTGCCGCCCACCCGCACGCCGTCGTCGGCCCCGCCACCAGCCCCGAATCGTCCTAAGTCCGGCCGGGGTACGCGGCGTGGACCCGGAGGTGATCTTGCCGAGCCGGGCAAATAGACTCGCTCGGGGCGGCCCGCCGATGGCAGGCTGAGCCCACCGAACCCACCGAACTCGACGAATTCCGCCGAATCAGTCAAGGGGGCAGAGCATGGCCGCCATCTCCCGCGAAGAGGTAGCGCATCTGGCGCACCTGTCGCGGCTTGCCGTCACCGAGCAGGAACTGGACGTCTTCGCCGGTCAGCTCGACGTGATCCTGCAGGCCGTCGCCCGGGTCGGCGAGGTGGCCGCCGCGGACATCCCGCCCACGTCCCACTCGGTTCCGCTGGTCAACGTGCTGCGTGAGGACGTCGAGCAGCCGTGCCTGACCCCGGCCGAGGCGCTGGCCGGCGCGCCGGACGCGTACGAGGACCGGTTCCGGGTTCCCCGCATCTTGAGTGAAGAGGAGTGACCAGCGTGATCAAGAAGACCGCTGCTGAGCTGGGCGCACTCATCGCCAACCGCGAGGTCTCGGCCGTCGAGGTCGCCCGCGAGCACCTCGACCGCATCGCCGCCGTCGACGACCGCGTCCACGCCTTCCTGCACGTCGACACCGAGGGCGCGCTCGCCGCCGCCGAGGCGGTCGACGCCAGGATCGCCGCCGGGGAGCAGCTCGGGCCGCTGGCCGGCGTTCCGATCGCCGTCAAGGACGTGCTCGCCACGCGAGGCGTACCGACGACGGCGGGCTCGAAGATCCTCGAAGGCTGGCGTCCGCCGTACGACGCGACCCTGGTCGAGCGGCTGCGGGCGGCCGGCACCGTCATGCTCGGCAAGACCAACATGGACGAGTTCGCCATGGGCTCCTCGACGGAGTACTCGGCGTACGGTCCGACCTTCAACCCGTGGGACCTGGCCCGGATTCCGGGCGGATCCGGTGGTGGCTCGGCGGCGGCGCTCGCGGCGTACGAGGCTCCACTGTCGATCGGCACCGACACCGGCGGCTCGATCCGGCAACCCGGCGCTGTCACGGGTACCGTCGGCGCGAAGCCCACTTACGGTGGCACCAGCCGATACGGGCTCCTCGCCTTCTCGTCCTCACTGGACACACCCGGCCCCTGTGCGCGTACCGTCGAAGACACCGCCTTGTTGCACGCGGTCATCGCGGGGCACGACCCGCGGGACTCGACCTCGATCGACGCGTCGGTCCCCGACGTGGTCGGGGCCGCGCGGCTCGGGGCGACCGGCGACCTGACCGGCGTGAAGGTCGGTCTGGTCCGCGAGTTCTCGGGCGAGGGCGCGGAGCCCGGCGTGATGAGCGCGTTCCGCGAGACCGTCGAGGCCCTGACCAAGCTCGGCGCCGAGGTGGTCGAGGTCTCCTGCCCCAACTTCGTGTACGCGCTGCCGGCGTATTACCTGATCGCGCCGAGTGAGTGCTCCTCCAACCTGGCGCGGTACGACGGAGTGCGGTTCGGGCTGCGCGTCGGCGACGACGGCAACCGGTCGCTCGAAGAGGTCATGTCGATGACCCGCGAGGCGGGTTTCGGCCCGGAGGTCAAGCGCCGCATCATCATCGGCACGTACGCCTTGTCGTCCGGCTACTACGACGCCTACTACGGGCAGGCCCAGAAGGTGCGCACGCTCATCACCCGTGACTTCACCACGGCGTTCGAGCAGGTGGACGTGCTGGTCTCGCCGACCACGCCGTTCGTCGCGTTCGAACTGGGCTCCCGGACGTCCGACCCGTACCAGATGTACCTGGCGGACCTGTTCACCATCCCGACGAACCTCTACGGCGGCCCGGCGATCTCGGTGCCGTGCGGCCTGTCTGAGGGACTGCCGGTCGGCTTCCAGGTAATGGCTCCGACCCTCGGTGACGACCGGATGTACCGGGTGGCCGCCGCGGTTGAGTCGGCCGTGGGCACGTTCGCCCCGCCCACGCTGTAACTGCCGCCGACCCTGTAACTGTTGTCGTACGCGGGCGGGAGGATGGTCGGATGCCTGGCATGCGCCGTCCTCTCCAACGCGACGACGCCATCGTGTTGCGTGTGCAGAAGCTGGGGGAGTCCGACCGGATCATCACCCTGCTGACCCGTCGGCATGGGCGGCTGCGCGCCGTGGCCCGGGGCGTACGCAAGATGACCTCGCGCTACGGCGCCCGGCTGGAACCCTTCGGCCACATCGACGTGCAGTGGGCCGAAGGGGCCGGGTTGCACACGATCTCCCAGGTCGAGGGGATCTCCCTGCTCGGCAAGCACTTCGTCGAGGACTATCCGCGCTACACCGCCGCGAGCGCGATCGCGGAGACGGCCGAGCGGCTGACCGCCGAGGAGGGCCAGCCCGCGCTGCGGCTGTTCCAGCTGACGCTGGGCGCGTTCCGGGCACTGGCCGACGGCGAGCACTCTGGAACGCTCGTGCTCGACGCGTACCTGCTGCGGGCGATGGCGCACGAGGGCTGGGCGCCGGTGCTCGCCGAGTGCGCCGTCTGCTCCGCTCCCGGGCCGCACCGGGCGTTCTCCGTCGCGGCCGGTGGCAGCGTGTGCAGCCAGTGCCGGCCGCCGGGCGCCGCCCATCCGAACCCGGCCACGATCGAACTGATGCTCGCCCTGCTCAACGGCGACTGGAAGATCGCCGACGCGGCCGAGGAGGCCCAGCGTCGCCAGTGCAGCGGCCTGGTCGCAGCGCACCTGCAGTGGCATATGGAACGCGCGCTACGCTCGCTTCCTCTAGTCGATCGGGGAGAGCGCACGTGATCAGGAAAGTCAGCCTCGGCCGCAGGTCGGCGCCCATGGAGCCGACTCCGCATCCGTCGGGTGCCCGCCCGCCGGCGCTGCCGTCCGGAGCGCTGCCGCGCCACATCGCCGTCGTGATGGACGGCAACGGCCGTTGGGCGAAGGACCGCGGACTCCCTCGGACAGAAGGCCACAAACGGGGCGAATACTCCCTTTTCGACGCCGTCGAGGGTGCGCTGGAGATCGGCGTCCCGTTCCTGTCGGCGTACGCCTTCTCCACGGAGAACTGGAAGCGCTCGCCGGAAGAAGTGCGCTTCCTCATGGGCTTCAATCGCGACGTCATCCGGCGCCGCCGGGACCAGCTCGTCGACCTCGGCGTACGCGTCGTCTGGTCGGGCCGCCGAGGCCGGCTCTGGAAGAGCGTCATCGACGAGCTGGAGACGGCGGAGGAGATGAGCCGCCACAACTCGAAGCTGACCCTCCAGTTCTGCGTGAACTACGGCGGGCAGGCCGAGATCGCCGACGCGGCGGCCGCCATCGCCCGCGACGTCGCCGAAGGCCGGATCAGCCCGGACCGGGTGAGCGAGAAGCTGTTCGCCAAGTACCTGTACCACCCCGAGGTGCCCGACGTGGACCTCTTCCTGCGGCCGTCCGGCGAGCAGCGCACCTCCAACTTCCTGATCTGGCAGAGCGCGTACGCCGAGCTGATCTACATGGACGTGCTCTGGCCGGACTTCGACCGGCGACACCTGTGGCACGCCTGCGAGCTGTACGCCCAGCGCGACCGGCGGTTCGGCGGGGCGCTGCCGAACCCGGTCCCGCCGCCGCCCGCTTCCGCCTGACGCGGCCCCGCTTTCGCCTGACGCGGCCCGCTTCCGCCTGACGCGGCCCGCTTCCGCCTGACGCGGCCCGCTTCCGCCTGACGCGGCCCGCTTCCGCCTGACGCGGTCGGCGCCCGCCTCCCGACGGCGCCCGCCTCCCGACGGCGCCCGCCTCCCGACGGCGCCCGCCTCCCGACGGCTGCCCGCCTCCTCTCGCACCCCAAGCGCGTTGATCATGGAGTTTGCCCCCTCGACACGCCGTCGAGACCACAGTTAACTCCATGATCAACGCGGAGAGAGCGGGGTGGAGGGGTTTAGTGGGTGATGACGAGGGTGGCGAGGGCGAGCGAAGCGAGCAGGAGGGTCCAGTCGGCGAGCCCGAAGGGCGAGGGCCGGGCGACGGTCCGCGGCGTACCGGAGTCGAACCCGCGAGCGTCCATCGCCTGGGCCAGCCGCGTTCCCCGGCGGATCGCCCCGACGAGCAGCCCGAACGCGGTGCCGGCGAACAGCCGTACCCACCGCAGGGGGTTGCCGCCCGCGTCGATGCCCCGGGCGCGGCGGGCCATCGAGATGAGCCGCCATTCTTCGCCGAGCAGCCCGACCAGGCGGAACGCGGCCAGTGCGCCGATCGCGAACCGGGCTGGGGCTTTGACGTGCTGGATCAGGGAGTCGGCGAGGTCGGTCGGGTCGGTGGTGGCGTACACGAGGACTGCGGGCAGGGCCAGCGCGAGGAGTCGTAGCGCGTAGCTCACCGACAGGGACAGGACCGAGGTGGTCACGAGGAACGGCCCGAAGTCCACCAGTACCGCACCTGACCGGTTGGCGGCGAACAGCGACAGCGAGATCACGACGCTCGCCGCGCCCAGCAGGGCGGGCCAGGCGCGCCGGAGCAGGCCCCAGGGCGTGAGCCCGAACAGCGGCGTGACCAGCAAGGTCAGCAGCACGATGCCGCCCAGGACGACCGCGTTCAACGTGGTCAGCGCGGCCAAGGACAGCAGCAGCGCGGCGCCGAGCTTCGCGACGGGGGCACGACGGGCCAGGATCACAGCGAGACCGTCCGATCGGCGAGCACGGAGACCAGCGAGGAGTCGTGGGTGACGGTCATGATCCCGTGCCCGGAGTCGCGGAGCGACGCCAGCAGCGAGACCAGCTCGATCCAGGTGCGACGATCTTGTCCGAAGGTCGGCTCGTCCAGGATCAGCAGTCGCGGTGCGGCGGCGAGCGCGGTCGCCACGCTCAGCCGCCGGGCCTGCCCGCCCGACAGCGTGAACGGGTTCGCCCGGGCCAGTTCGGCCAGGTGCAGCCGTTCCAGCAGCTCGTCGACCCGCGCGGGCGGCGTGCCGCCGAGGGCCAGCTCGTCGCGTACGGTCGAGGTCACGAACTGGTGCTCCGGATTCTGGAACACCGATCCGATCCGCGTCGCGAGCACCTTCGCCCGCCACTTGTGCGGCTTGCCGTCCGGCGTCACCACCGCACCGGCCGCCGGTCGCTGCAGGCCCCCGAGGGCCAGGGCCAGCGTCGACTTGCCCACGCCGTTGGGGCCGGTCACGGCCACGGTTTCGCCCTCTCGAACGTGCACATCCTGGTACGCCAGATGGCGTACCCGTAGCTCCTGAGTGGAGATCAAGGCGCGACCGGGTGACGCCGAGGCGCGCTGCGCGGGGACCGGATGGCCGGGGACCCACACGCCGGCGGCGGCCAGTTCGTCGCCGAGCGGACCGGTCAGCAGCGACGGGGGCCCGTCAGCGCGGACGCCGCCGCCGGGGTCGAGGACGACGACCCGGGTGATGAGCGGCAGGACTTCGTCGATCCGATGTTCGACCAGCACCACCGTGACCTCGGCCTCGACGGCCTCGCGGAGCGTTTGGCGCACCTGGGCCGCGCCCTGCGGGTCGAGGTTGGCCGTGGGTTCATCGAGCAGCAGCAGGTCCGGCCGGGGCGCGAGGGTCCCGGCCAGGACGAGCCGCTGTTGTTCACCGCCCGAGAGCTGGTCGGTACGCCGATCGCGGCCGTACGGGAAGCCGACCTCCCGCGTCACCTCGTCGACCCGGGGCCAGATCCGGTCGACGGGCCAGCCGAGGTTCTCCAGCCCGAACGCGACCTCGTCGCCGGAGCGGCGCATGACCAGCTGCGAATGCGGGTCCTGGAAGACGATGCCGGGCCGGCCCTCGACCTTCAGGACGCCCTCGGCCTCGCCCGACGACGTCGGCAGGAGCCCGGCGATCGCCGCGAGCAGCGTGGACTTGCCCGCCCCGGACGGGCCGAGCAGCAACACCCGTTCGCCACGGTCGATCCGCAGGTCGACGCCGCGGACCGCCCATGCGCGGCGGCCGGCGTGCCGCCACCCGTACCCGTCCAGGGTCAGCATCAGACCAGCTCGCGCGTACGCCCGGAGGGGAACGGGTCCAGCACCCCGGTGCTGGACAGCCCCCGGGCAAGGGCGAACGAGCCCGCGCCCGCGATGAGGGCGCCGCTGGCGATCTGGATCAGGGCGTAGGTGATCTGCCACGCCGCCGACCATTCGCCGTACGAGGTGGTGGTCAGGTCGAGGACGGTCGCGGCGGCTCCGATGAGACCGCCGGTGAGCAGCGCGTTCGGCAGCCCCCAGCGCTTGTACGCGCCGATGGCGAAGCCGAGTTCGCCGGCCGCGCCCTGGGCGAGGCCGTAATAGAGGACGGTGACGCCCCAGGCCGAGCCGAGCAGGGCCGAGATGACGGCCGCGACCAGCTCGGCGAACAGGGCGGCGCCCGGCTTGCGCACGATCAGCGGAGCGAGCACGGCCGGCAGGAACCACACGCCGGTGATGATCGCTCCGGCCGGCGGGAAGCCGGCGAAGGCGGCGCTGAACGGCCCGAACCACAGCTGGTTCCAAGCCCAGAAGACGACGCCGAAGGCGACGGCGACGACCGCGGTGACGACGATGTCTACGGTTCGCCACCGGTAAGCGGTGTTGTTCATGGACGACTCCTAGTTCGAGGGGGGAACCAGGAGAAGACGCACGCCATGCCTTCATGATCCCAAGGAGGGATTGATGGCATGGCGCAAACGATGAGGTGAAGACCGAACTCCCTACGCTGGCATCGGCGGCCCTCCCCAGGGCGACGCCTTGTCCAGATCAGGTTCGAGGGTCTGCGACCGCCTTGTCTCCAAGGCGGGACGCACTCTCAGCGCTGTGCGCTCCCCTGTCCGTCTGATGTTCAGTTGTGCCGCGTAGGTTACACCTCTTCCGGGCCGGTAGCGTACGGGTTCGTGACGACCGTCTCCCCGACCCGGCCCCGGCCGGCCGAAGAAGCGCCGGACGGACCGCGACGATGGCGGGTCGGCTCAGTCGAGGTGCTCGCCGTCCTCCTCGTCCTCCTGGTCCTGTTCCGTACGCAGGTCGCTGACCTGATCAACGGGCCCCGGATCAGCACCTGGACGACGGTCTTCGTCTCCGTGATGGTGCAGGCGACCCCGTTCCTGGTCTTCGGGGTGGTCCTCTCGGCCGTGATCGCGGTGTTCGTGCCCCGGAGCTTCTGGGCGAAGGCGTTGCCGAAGCACCCCGCCCTGGCGGTTCCGGTAGCCAGCTGTGCTGGGGTGGTGCTCCCCGGCTGTGAGTGCGGCTCGGTGCCGATCGCGGGCTCCCTGATGCGCCGCGGGGTCACCCCGGCCGCAGCGCTAGCCTTCCTGCTGGCCGCCCCGGCGGTCAACCCGATCGTGCTCACCGCGACGGCGGTCGCGTTCCCCGGCCAGCCGCAGATGGTCGTCCTCCGGGCGATCGGCAGCCTGATCGTGGCGACCGGGATGGGCTGGCTCTGGCTGCGGCTCGGCAAGGCGGACTGGATCAAGCTGCCGCACCGGCCCGAACTCGACGACCTGTCGAAGTCGCGGGCGTTCTGGGCGTCCTGCCGCCACGACATCATCCACGCGGGCGGCTTCCTCGCCCTCGGTGCCGCCGCGGCTGCCACGATCAACGTGCTCGTGCCGGAGAAGTGGCTGCTGGCGGTCGCGCAGCGGCCGGTGCTGAGCGTACTGGCGTTGGCGGTGCTCGCCGTGCTGCTGTCGATCTGCTCGGAGGCGGACGCCTTCGTCGCCGCGTCGCTGTCGCAGTTCTCGCTCACCGCTCGGCTGGCGTTCCTCCTGGTGGGGCCGATGGTCGACCTGAAGCTGATCTCGATGCAGGCCGGCGTCTTCGGACGCCGGTTCGCCACCCGGTTCGCCCCGGCCACCTTCGCGGTGGCGACCGGGGTGGCCGGCCTCCTGGGGGTGGTCTTCCTGTGAACCGGCAGGCGCAGTCCGTCATCATGCTGCTGCTCGGCGGGGCAGTCCTCAAGATCAGCCTCGGCGACCTCTATCTCCGCTATGTCAAGGAGGGGCTGCGGCCGTTCCTCATCCTCTCCGGCGTGCTGCTGGTCGCCGCTGCGGTCATGACGTTGTGGCACGAGTACCGCTCGGAGGCGGCCGAGCAGGACGAGTCCGAAGACCATGATCACGGGCATGCGCACGCGCACGGCGGGCCGCTCGTCGGCTGGCTGATCATCGCCCCGGTGCTGGGCCTGCTGCTCGTGGCGCCGCCCGCCATGGGGGCGTACGCCGCCGGCCAGTCCGGCACGGCACTGTCCACGGCGGCCGAGTCGGACTATCCGCCGTTGCCGCCAGGCGACGTCGTGCCGATCACCGTCCTCGACTACGCCTCCCGAGCCGTCTTCGACAAGGGCGTGTCTCTCGGCGACCGCAAGGTGAAACTCGTGGGCTTCCTCGTCACCAGCACGGACGGCCGACAGGTGCTCGGCCGCATGATCCTGTCGTGCTGTGCCGCCGACGCCCGCCCGATCAAGGTCGCCTTCGCGGGCCAGGGCCCGACGGGGATGGCCGACGACGCCTGGGTGGAGATCGTCGGCACCTACACCGACCGGACCATGCGGGACGCGGTCAACGACGAGATCATCCCGTTCATCGCGGTGACCTCGTGGCGTCCGGTCGACCCGCCCAAACAGCAGTACGAGTAGTTCCCATCCGCGCTGGATCAGGGATCCGGGTCGAATCTTGGGGCAAGATTCGACCGAGAACCCTGATCCAGCGCGAATGAGACACCTACCGGCGGGTAAGACTGGGCAGTAACGTATAGGGCGACACCACTTGATCCCGTCCCACCGGGGGTGTACGCGAATGACCGCGACCGATGCCAAGCCACAGGTGACCGCAGCTCAGGCCCGGGAGATCCTCGAGTCGAGCCGCGATGAGTGGAAGAAGCCGAGTTTCGGCAAGCAGTTGTTCCTGGGCCGATTCCGGCTCGACTTGATCAGCCCGTGGCCGCAGCCGGATCCGGAGAAGGCGGCCCGTGCCGAGGCGTTCCTGCCGAAGCTGCGGGAGTACCTGGCGAACAATGTCGACGGCGCGCAGATCGAACGGGAGTCGTTCATCCCCGACGACGTCTTCGCCGGCCTCGCCGAGCTGGGCTGCTTCGGCATGAAGATCGACCCGGAGTACGGCGGGCTCGGTCTGTCCAATCTGCACTACTGCCGGGCCCTGATGCTGACCGGGTCGGCGAACCCGTCGCTGGGGGCGCTGCTCAGCGCGCACCAGTCGATCGGCGTACCGCAGCCGCTGAAGATGTTCGGCACGCCGGAGCAGAAGAAGCGCTTCCTGCCCAGGCTGGCGGCCGGCGAGGTGTCGGCGTTCCTGCTCACCGAGCCCGACGTCGGGTCGGACCCGGCCCGCATGCGGACCAGCGCCACCCCGGTCGAGGGCGGCTACAAGCTCAGCGGCGTCAAACTCTGGGCGACCAACGGGACGGTGGCGACGCTGCTGGTCGTGCTGGCGCGCGTACCGAAGTCCGAGGGGCGCAAGGGCGGCATCACCGCGTTCGTCGTCGAGAGCGAGTCGGCCGGGATCACCGTCGAGCGCCGCAACGCCTTCATGGGCCTGCGCGGCCTGGAGAACAGCGTGACCCGGTTCGACGACGTCTTCGTCCCGGCGGAGAACCGGATCGGCGAGGAGGGCCGCGGCATGCGCGTCGCCCTCGGCACGCTGAACACCGGGCGGCTGTCCCTGCCCGCGTCCTGCGTCGGCGCACTCAAGTGGTGCACCGGGGTCGCCCGCGGCTGGGTGAACGAACGCGTCCAGATGGGCGTGCCGATCGCCAAGCACGAGGCCATCGCGACCAAGATCGCGTTCATCGCGGCCACCACCTACGGCGTGGAGAGCATGCTCGACCTCTGCTGCATGCTGGCCGACGACGACCGCAACGACATCCGCATCGAGGCGGCGCTCATCAAGCTCTACGCCTCCGAACTGGCCTGGCAGGCCGCCGACGAACTCGTGCAGATCCGCGGCGGGCGCGGATTCGAGACCGCCGCGTCGCAAGAGGCCCGGGGCGAGCGCGGCATCGCGGCCGAGCAGATCCTGCGCGACCTGCGGATCAACCGCATCTTCGAGGGCTCGACCGAGATCATGCACCTGCTCATCGCGCGCGAGGCGGTCGACCAGCACCTCAGCGTCGCGGGCGACATCATCGACCCCAAGGCCCCGACCGGCCGCAAGGTCCGCGCGGGCCTGCGCGCCGCCGGGTTCTACGCCCGCTGGCTGCCCACTCTCGCGGTCGGCCGCGGTTCCTTCCACGGGTACGCCGAATACGGCGACCTGGGCCGGCATCTGCGGTACGTGGAGCGGTCGTCGCGCAAGCTGGCCCGGCAGACGTTCCGGGGGATGGCCCGCTGGCAGGGCAAGATGGAGTTCAAGCAGAGCTACCTGAGCCGGATCGTCGACATCGGAGCCGAGCTGTTCGCGATCGCGGCCACCTGCGTACGCGCCCAGGCGTCCGGCCGGGCCGAGGAGCGGGAACTGGCCGACCTGTTCTGCCGGCAGGCCCGGGATCGGGCCGAGCGGTCGTTCCGCCGGTTGCACCGCAACACCGACGCCGCCGACGTACGCGGTTCGACCCGGATCGTCGACGGCCGGTACGCCTTCCTCGAGGACGGCATCCTGCCGCCGCCGGAGACGGGGGACTGGGTGGCGACCTGGGAGCCCGGACCGTCCAGCGAAACCGACGTACGCCGCCGCCTCCCCCACATCCACCGCTAGCCTCACCACGCGGCTCTTTTTGGGCGCTGGATCAGGGTTCCAGGTCGAATCTTGCCCCAAGATTCGACCCAGATCCCTGATCCAGTGCGGTCGGCCTGACGCGAGCGCGGCCAGCGTCAGCGCTCACGCGAGGCGAGACGCGTACGCAGGCCGAGACGACGTAGTTCCAAGGCGGCCAGGCTGTCCATGGTGCCCGGGTCCCCGGCGCGCCACTGGCTGGCCGTGTCGTCGGGGAGGGTGGCGAGCCGACGAAGCGACGCACTCGTCAGGGCGCGCAACGCGAGCAGTTCGACACCGCCCCGACGGCGGCGCAGCCGGGTCGCCGCGCTGGCCGCCCGCACCCACCGCATCCGCAACGGCAGCCAGAGCGCCAGGGCCAGCAGGATGGGGATGCCGCCGATCGCCCAGCCCAGGATCAGGGCGAGGTCGTGGACGACGTCCTGCTGGCTTTGGCCGGCTTCGGCCAGCGACTTGGCCGCCTCGGCCGCCTTGCCGAACGGGACGCCGAGCTTGTCCCCGACCAGCGGGATGCCGTCCGCTTTGGACTGTGCGTCGGCCAGATTGTCGGCCAGGCCGTTGCCTGCGTCCTCGATCTTGCGGCCGGGCGTGGCCAGCTCCATGATCAGCTCGAACACCCGGTGGCCCAGCCAGATCCAGGCGGCGGTCCAGGCCGCCACGAAGACGTCGGCGAAGAGCTGGCGGGCGAACCGGAAGGGCTTTTCCGCGTAGAGCTTCGGCATACGTCCATAGTGCCCATTCCTGTCGATGAATAGGCCTTGCCGCGCGAGGTTGCTAGGCCGTCAAGGTCGCCGAGATCCCGTCGAGGAGATACCCGAGTCCGACGTCGAAGCTGGAGCTGGCGGTCGGGTCGAAGTCGGGTGCCGCCGCCATCAGCCGGGCGAACTGGGGGAACTCCTCGATCCGGCCGGACGCGACGATGTCTTCCGGGTCGACGGTCGGTCCGAGGCCGCCGGGCGCGGACAGCTGCGAAGCCCCCCGCACGTACGCGTTGACGGCGAAGACCATGTCGAGGATCTGATGGTCGGGCGCCCCGGCGGCGGCGAGGATGCCGAGCGCCGCCTCACCCCAGGCGACCTCGTTCGGGCCGATCTCGCGGGGCTGGCCGATGATCCCGATCGACCACGGGTGCCGGTGGAACACGTCCCGAGTCCCGTGTGCCCACAGCCGCAATCCGTCTCGCCACTCGCCGTCGCGCAGTACGGCCGGGGGAGCGCCGATGACGCTGTCGAGCATCAGGGCGACGAGTTCGTCCTTGCCGGGCAGGTACCGGTAGAGCGACATCGTCCCCGCCCCGAGCCGGGTGGCCAGCGTCTTCATCGAGACCGCGGCCAGCCCTTCCGCGTCCGCCAGGCTGATCGCCTCGGCGACGATGCGCTCCAGGCTCAGCGCGGGCTTCGGTCCCCGCGCCGCCGACGGCCGACCGGTCCACAGCAGACTCACCACTTGCCACCCTTCTGCGTATGGCATACGCTTTTCTGCGTACGTCGCACGCAGTCACCCTAACAGAGGAGTCGCTATGAAGCGCCCCTGGATCGGTCCCCTCGCCTTCATCGTCCTGGTGTTCCTTGCCTTCTCGTTGCCGCCCTACCTCAGCTTCACTCCCGAGGACTCCCGGCTGCCGCTGGATCCGCGGTACCCGTGGCACTTTCCGCTGCTGGTCGGTCACATCTTGTTCGGCACCGTCGCCCTGATCGCGTGCTCGATGCAGATCTGGCCGTGGCTGCGGCAGAAGCGGCCGGCGCTGCATCGCTGGACCGGCCGGGTGTACGTGCTCGGCGGGGTGCTGCCGGCGGGCATCCTGGGGATCTTCGTCGGCGCGCTCGCCGTCACGCCGGGGTTCTCCGGCAAGGCCGGGAACGTCACGCTGGCGATCGTCTGGCTGTTCGTCACCTATCGCGGCTTCCGCGCCGCCCGCGCCGCCCGGTACGCCGAACACCGCCGCTGGATGATCCGCAGCTTCGCGCTCTGCACCTCGATCGTCGTCAATCGTTTGTGGACGGTCCTGCTCGTCGTGGCGTTGTCCCCGATGCTGGACAGCGAGTTCGGCGGCGATCAGGACGCGCTGATCAAGCAGGCCGTCGAGGCCGGGATCTGGCTGAGCTGGATCGTCAACCTGCTGATCGCCGAGTGGTGGATCGAGCGTTCCCGGACGCCCAAGGGCCGCCGGCCGGTCAAGGCCCCGGCGCCGGAGGCCGCCTCAGCGTGACGTGGCGCAGGCCGAGCACGTGCCGAACAGCTCCAGCGTGTGACTGACGTCGGAGTAGCCGTGCTCGGCCGCCACCTTGGACGTCCAGCTCTCCACCGCCGGTCCCTCCACCTCCACAGTCGCCCCGCACGACCGGCAGACCAGGTGGTGGTGATGGGTGTCGCTGCACCGCCGGTAAAGGTGCTCGCCGCCGGGCGGGCGCATGACGTCGATCTCCTCGGCGTCGGCGAGCGCCTGCAGCGTCCGGTAGACCGTGGTCAGCCCGATCGCGTCGCCGCGGTCGCGCAGCATCGAATGCAGTTCTTGGGCGCTGTGAAACCCGTCGACCTCGCCGAGCAGAGCGGCGACGGCGGTGCGCTGACGGGTGTTACGCGGAGCGGTCATCAGCGATCCACTTTCAGGAGCACGTCGGGTGGGTCGCAGGCCGGATGGCCGGCCGGGATCGACCGTCGCCGCCAGGCCCGCAGGCCCGCCGATCCTACCGCCACGACCAGGAACAACGCGATCGCGAAGAGGACGACCGTCGCCCCGACGGCGGTGTTCGACGGCCCGGCGATGACCACGCCGAGGACCGCGCTGGTCAGGCCCAGCGCCATCGACAACGCCATCGTGCTGCGGAAGCCCCGGGTGACCAGCTGCGCGGTCGCCACCGGCACGACCATCAGCGCGCTCACGAGCAACAGGCCGATCGAGCGCATGGCCGTGGTCACGGTCACGGCAGTGGTCACCGCGACGATCACATTGAGGGTACGCACGGGCAGGCCGGCGACTTTGGCGTACTCCTCGTCCTGGCAGACCGCGAACAACCAGGGGCGCAACCCGATCGAGACGATCAGGACGGCCACCCCGAGCACGACGATCGTCACCATGTCGGAGTTCCGGATGGTCAACGGCGAGCCGAAGAGGAACGCGTTGAGGCCCTGACTCGCGCCGCTGAGTCCGATCAGGAAGACGCCGCCGGAGATGCCGCCGTAGAAGAGGATGGCCAGCGCGATGTCGCCCGAGGTCTTGCTGCGCTCGCGGATGATCTCGACCGCGACCGCGCCGATGATCGCCACGACCGTCGCGACCAGCACCGGCGACTTGTGCATCAGTACGCCGATCCCGACGCCGGTCAGCGCCACGTGGCCGATGCCGTCGCCGATCAGCGACAGCCGCCGCTGCACGAGATAGACGCCGAGAGCCGGCGCGGTGAGCCCGGTGATCGCGGTGCCCAGCAGTGCGTACTGCATGAATTGATAAGCGAAGATGCTCATGCTGTCACGGTCCAAAGCGCGCTCATGGGGCTTCCCAGAGGCTCGGCGAGGTTTGCGGCGCGTGCGGGTGCACGTGATCGTGCTCCGGATGGGCGTGGTGCTCGGCCGGTTCGGGCACCGGCCCGTCGTGCGCCACGAGCCCGTCGTGCAGGACCACTGCCCGGTCGATCAGCGGCGCCAGCGGACCGAGTTCGTGCGCGACCAGCGCCACCGAGCCGCCCTTGGCCACGAAGTCGCTCAGCGCCCCGGCGAAGGTCTCCTGGCTGGCCGCGTCCACCCCGGCGGTCGGTTCATCGAGGATCAGCAGCTCCGGCTCACCGGCCAGCGCGCGGGCGATCAGCGTACGCTGCTGCTGACCGCCGGACAGGGTCGCCACCGGATCGCGTACCCGATCGGCGAGACCGACCGCCTCGATGGCCGCCGTCACCGCCACCTTGTCCGAAGCGGAGGCCGGGCGCCACCCCCGGCGGGCGAGCCGACCGGCCGCCACGACCTCGCCGACCGTCGCCGGTACGCCGCCGCCGGCCCCGAGCCGTTGCGGGACGTAGCCGATCCGGGGCCACTGGCGGAACCGGCGCAGCGGCGTGCCGAAGAGGAGGACCTCGCCGGCGGCCAGCGGCACCAGCCCGAGGGCCGCCTTGATCAGCGTGGACTTGCCCGACCCGTTGGCGCCCAGCAGGGCGACGACCTCACCGCTGTGCACGGTCAGCTCGACGCCGCGCAGGACCGGGCGATCGCTGTACGCGACCACCCCGCGCCGGACTTGCAGGACCTCCGTCACGAACACCCCAGTGCGCTCTGCAACGCCGTCAAGTTCTGCCGCATCACCGAGAGGTAGTCGCCGGTGGATCCGGCGGGCAGCCCCTCGAGCGGGTCGAGGACCGCTGTCTTCGCCCCGACCTCTTTCGCGATCGTCTCAGAGATCTTCGGGCTCACCAGCGTCTCGGAGAAGATCGTAGTCGCGCCGTACTTCTTGGCCTCGGCCGCGATGTCCGCGAGCGACTGCGCGGTGGGCTCCTGCTCGGGGTCCAGCCCGGTCAGCGCGATCTGCGTGAGGTGGTAGCGGTCGGCGAGGTAGCCGAAGGCGGCGTGGCTGGTGAAGATCTCCTTGCGCTGACAGGTCTTCAGGCCGGTCGCGAACTCCATGTCCAGTTCGGCCAGGTCGGCCGCGAGCTTCGCCGCGTTGTCGGCGAACTGCGCCTGGTGGGCCGGGTCGGCGGCGGTGAACTTGGCCGCGACGGTGGCGGCGATGGTCGACAGCCGGGTCGGGTCCAGCCAGACGTGCGGATCCTTGCCCTGGAGTTCCGGCGTCTCGGCGGCCTCCTCGCCGGCCGCGGTCAGCGTGGGGACGAGTGTGAGCACGTCGATCGCCTTGTCCTTGGCCTGCGCGTCGATGGCCTTGTCGACCTCGGGCTGGAAGCCCTTCAGGTAGAGGACGACCTTCGCCTCGGCGATCTGCATGAGCTGCTTGGGGCTCAGCTCGAGGTCGTGGGGCTCCGCGCCGGGCGCGGTCAGGTTGGTCACCTGGACGGCGTCGCCACCGATGCGCTGGGCGACGAACTGCAGGGGGTAGAAGGCGGCGACCACGGGCAGCTTGCCGTCGGCGCTCGCGCCGTCCTGCCCGCATGCGGCCAGGCCCCCGGCGAGCAGCACGCCCGCCGTCGCGACCGAGAGGAGGTGGCGAAGTCTCATGGTCACCACTCTCCTCTAGATGAGAATGATTGTCAAAAGCGTTTTCATGTTGTGACCCATTACGCTGTACAACCGGAGGAGGACGATCAGGATGCTGGTCTTCAACAGGTTCGTGGTCAGCCCCGAGTCCGGGGACGGCGTCGAGGCCTTCGTCGAGCGCGCCCACGCGGCGCTGGCGGCGCTGGCGGCCCGGCCCGGTTATCTGCGGGGGGAGCTGACGCGGTCGCTGGACGAACCCGCGTCCTGGTGCCTGGTCACGGAATGGGCCAACGTCGGGGCGTACCGGCGGGCCTTGGGCGCCTTCGAGGTGAAGATGACCGCCACGCCGCTGCTGGCCGAGTCGCTGTACGAGCCCGTCGCGTACGAGTCGCTCGCGAGCGCGCCGCCCGGCGGCCCCGTCGAGCCGCGGACTAGCGACCGGGTTGTATAGAGTCGGTGACCGTGACGCAGCCCACGCTTGAGGGCGTCCCGCCCGGCCCCGGCGCCCGGCCGCCCTTCGTCGCGGCCCCGACCGAGGGATCGTCCACGCGCCTCTGGTGGGGACTCGGCACCGGGGCGGTGGCCCTGCTGCTGTTCTGCGGTGGCGGCATCGCCCTGCTGGTCGGGCTCGCCATCACCGGCGTACGCGCGGTGGAGGATCAGGCGAACCAGACGGTCACCCGCTATCTCTCCGCCTTGGAGCGCGGCAAACCCGCCGAGGCGTACGACCTGGTCTGCGCGGAGATGCGCAAGCACTATGACGTCGACGAGTTCGCGGCGCTGGAGCGGAACGTCACCACGAGCACCGGATACACCGTCGGTGAGGTGGATCTCAACACCCTCCAGGTGCCCGTCACCCTGGAGTACGCGTCCGGTCCGGACCGGAATGTGACGTACCAGCTGGCCCAGGACAGCTCGACCGGACGTATCGAGGTCTGCGGCACGGCCTGACCCTCGGGCACGCGTCCGCGGCGCTCCAGTAGCGTTAATCGGGTGCCGGTCGCCGGACCGGCCCATATGGTCGTCTGGGTAGGGCCCAGCGGCATCCCGCCGACATCCAGCCGGCGGCAGCCTCCATGGAAGGAGCTATCTCTATGCCTGCGGATCGCATCGACAAGGTCGTCAATCTCGCCAAGAAGCGAGGATTCGTCTTCCCGTCCAGCGAGATCTACGGCGGCACCCGATCGGCCTGGGACTACGGTCCGCTGGGCATCGAGCTGAAGGAGAACGTCCGCCGCCAGTGGTGGCGCTCGATGGTTCAGCTCCGCGACGACATCGTCGGCCTCGACTCGGCCGTGATCCTGGCCCGCCAGGTCTGGGAGGCGTCCGGCCACGTCCGGGAGTTCACCGACCCGCTGACCGAGTGCACCAAGTGCCACAAGCGGTTCCGGGCCGACCACCTCGAAGAGGCCTTCCTCGCGAAGAAGCCGGACGCGGTCTTCGACCTGGCCGAGCTGAACTGCCCGAACTGCGGCAACAAGGGCACCTTCACCGAGCCGCGGATGTTCAACGGCATGATGAAGACCTACCTCGGCGCCGTCGACAGCGAAGAGGGCCTGCACTACCTGCGCCCCGAGACCGCCCAGGGCATCTTCGTGAACTACAACAACGTCTCGAACTCGGCCCGCAAGAAGCCGCCGTTCGGCATCGCCCAGGTCGGCAAGAGCTTCCGCAACGAGATCACCCCGGGCAACTTCATCTTCCGGACCCGTGAGTTCGAGCAGATGGAGATGGAGTACTTCGTCGAGCCGGGCACCGACGAGAAGTGGCTCGAGTACTGGCTCGAAGAGCGCTGGAACTGGTACATCAGCCTCGGCATCAACCCCGAGAACCTGCGCTTCTTCGAACACCCCAAGGAGAAGCTCTCCCACTACGCCAAGCGTACGGTCGACATCGAGTACCGCTTCCAGTTCGGCGGCACCGAGTTCTCCGAGCTGGAGGGCATCGCCAACCGGACCGACTTCGACCTCTCGACGCACTCGCGGGAGTCCGGCGTCGACCTGTCCTACTTCGACCAGGACAAGGGCGAGCGCTGGTTCCCGTACGTCATCGAGCCGGCGGCCGGCCTCACCCGTGCGGTGCTGGCGTTCCTGCTCGACGCGTACGACGAGGACGAGGCGCCCAACACCAAGGGCGGCGTCGACGTGCGTACCGTGATGCGCTTCGACAAGCGCCTGGCGCCGGTCAAGGTGGCGGTGCTGCCGCTGTCGCGGAACGAGAAGCTGTCGCCGAAGGCCCGGGAACTGGCCGCCACGCTCCGGCAGCGCTGGACCGTCGACTTCGACGACGCCCAGGCGATCGGCCGCCGCTACCGTCGCCAGGACGAGATCGGTACGCCGTACTGCGTCACCGTCGATTTCGACACGCTCGAGGACAACGCCGTCACGGTTCGCGACCGCGACACGATGACCCAGGAGCGCGTGGGTCTCGACCGGGTCGAGTCCTACCTGATCGAGCGCCTGCCCGGCTGCTAGGTCCGCCGCTCATCGCGCCTCAGCGCCCCGTCGCCTTCCCGGCGGCGGGGCGCTGCGCTTCGCCGGTCGTCCCATGATCGTGCGGCGCGGCCGGAAATCGAGGTGAGAGCGGGCGAGGGCAGCGGATACCCTGGCGGGTGACATGAGCACACCCGAGGAGAGCCGGCCCGAGCGCCCGACGCAGCGCCCCGCAGACGGACAGACGCCGCGAAAAGCCGCCAATCGCCGCCGCAGGCCGCGCCGACCCGAGACCCGGTCAGCCCGACCGGAAGCCGCCCCCGAGGGCAGCCCGGAAACCGCTGGCGAGGGCCGCCCCGAAGCCGCCGACAAAGGCCGCCCGGGGACCCGTGAGGGTCGCCCGGAAAAGCGGGCAAGCCGGGAGCGTAGGCCGGAACGGCGGGAGCGCCGAGGGCGCACGCCCGAGCAGCTCCAGCGGCGGCGCGAGAGCGTACCGGTCATCCGGTATCCCGAGGAACTGCCGGTCAGCCAGCGGAAAGACGAGATCCTGGCGGCCATCCGCGATCACCAGGTGGTGATCGTCGCGGGGGAGACGGGGTCGGGTAAGACGACGCAGCTGCCCAAGATCTGCCTGGAGTTGGGCCGGGGCGTCGACGGCATGATCGGGCACACCCAGCCTCGGCGGCTCGCGGCGCGTACGGTGGCCGACCGGATCGCCGAGGAACTCGGGGTCGAGCTGGGCCAGCAGGTCGGCTTCCAGGTCCGGTTCGGCAGCAGCGTCGGCGAGCAGACCCTGGTCAAGCTCATGACCGACGGCATCCTGCTGGCCGAGTTGGCCCACGACCGGCGGCTCACGGCGTACGACACGCTCATCATCGACGAGGCGCACGAGCGCAGCCTCAACATCGACTTCATCCTCGGCTACCTCAAGCAGCTGCTGCCCAGCCGGCCCGACCTGAAGGTGATCATCACCTCGGCGACCATCGAGACGGAGCGGTTCGCTCAGCATTTCGCGGACGCCGACGGCAAGCCCGCCCCGATCATCGAGGTCTCCGGGCGGACCTATCCGGTCGAAATGCGCTATCGCCCGCTCGTCGTGGAGGGTGATGAGCCGGGGAGTGCTCGCGCGAGCCGCCAGGAGTTCGGTCAGCAGGACACCGACGAGGTCCGCGACCAGGTCACCGCGATCTCGGACGCGGTCGACGAGCTGGCCGCCGAGGGCCCCGGCGACATCCTGGTCTTCCTCTCGGGCGAGCGCGAGATCCGCGACACCGCCGACGCCCTGACGCGCCGCCAGCTCCGCTTCACCGAGATCATCCCCTTGTACGCCAGACTCTCCACCGCTGAGCAGCATCGTGTCTTCTCGCCGCATACGGGGCGGCGGATCGTGCTCGCCACGAACGTCGCGGAGACGTCGCTGACGGTGCCCGGCATCAAATACGTCATCGACCCCGGCACCGCCCGGATCTCCCGGTACAGCCAGCGCCTGAAGGTGCAGCGGCTGCCGATCGAGCCGGTGTCGCAGGCCAGCGCCAACCAGCGGGCCGGCCGATGTGGCCGGACGAGTGACGGCATCGCCGTCCGGCTCTACTCCGAGGAGGAGTATCAGTCGCGGCCGGAGTTCACCGATCCGGAGATCCTGCGGACCAACCTCGCCTCGGTCATCCTGCAGATGGTGGCGTTGCGGCTGGGTGAGGTCGAGGACTTCCCGTTCATCGATCCGCCGGACCGGCGCAACATCCGCGACGGCTACGACCTGCTGCACGAGCTGGGCGCGTTGACCGCCGAGGGCACGCTGACCCCGGTGGGGCGGCGGCTGGCCCGCATCCCGGCCGATCCCCGCCTGGGCCGGATGATCCTGGCGGCCGAGCGTACGGGCTGTCTGCGCGAGGTGCTCGTGATCGCTGCGGCTCTGTCTATTCAGGACCCTCGTGAACGCCCGCAGGACAAGCAGCAGCAGGCGAGTCAGTCCCACGCCCGGTTCGCCGACAAGGAGTCGGACTTCCTCGCGTACCTCAATCTCTGGAACTATCTGCACGAGCAGCAGCAGGAGCTGTCCGGTAATCAGTTCCGCCGGCTCTGCAAATCCGAGTACCTGCACTACCTCCGCGTACGCGAATGGCAAGACCTGTTCGGGCAGCTGCGCCGGGCGGTGGGGGACAACGGCGACCAGCGCGTGGCGGTGAGCGCGGCGCCCGACCCGGACAAGTCGATCGACGGCGACGCGATCCACCAGGCGTTGCTGGCCGGGCTGCTGAGCCACATCGGTCTCTACGAGCAGGAGAAGCGCGAGTACGCCGGAGCCCGCGGCGCGAAGTTCGCGATCTTCCCGGGATCGGTGCTCTTCAAGCGGTCGCCGCGCTTCGTGATGGCGGCCGAACTCGTGGAGACGACGCGACTGTGGGCGCGGACGGTCGCCAAGATCGAGCCGGAGTGGGTCGAGCAGCTGGCCGGCCATCTGGTCAAACGGTCCTACAGCGAGCCGCACTGGTCGCGGAAGGCCGCCGCCGTCCTCGCCTACGAGCGGGTCACCCTGTACGGCGTACCGCTGGTGGTGCAGCGCCGGGTGAACTTCGGGCAGATCGACGCGCCGCTGTCGCGGGAGCTGTTCATCCGGCACGCCCTGGTCGAGGGCGACTGGGACACCCGGCACGAGTTCTTCGCGAAGAACAAGGAGCTGCTGGGCGAGGTCGAGGAGCTGGAGAGCCGGGCCCGGCGTCGGGACATCCTGGTCGACGACCAGACGCTGTTCGACTTCTACGACGGCCGGATTCCGGCCGACGTGGTGTCGGGGCGGCATTTCGACAGCTGGTGGAAGACCGTCCGGCGCCAGCAGCCCGACCTGCTCACCTTCGACCTCGACATGCTGGTCAACGCCGGAGCCGGCGGGGTCGCCGAGGCGGACTTCCCGGATGGGTGGCGTACCGGGGAGCACGAGTTCCCGCTGACCTATCAGTTCGAGCCGGGCGCCGCCGCCGACGGCGTGACCGTCCACATTCCTCTTCCCGCCCTCGCCGGGCTGACCACCGAAGGCTTCGACTGGCAGATCCCCGGGCTGCGGGAAGAACTCGTGACCGCGTTGCTGCGCGGGCTGCCCAAGGTGCTGCGGCGGCACTTCGTGCCCGTCCCGGATCACGCCAAGTACGCCCTGACGCAGCTCAAGCCGTACGACGGAACCCTGCTGGAGGCCCTCGGGCGGCATCTGCATCGGCTGGCCGCCGTCGAGATCCCGTACGACGCCTGGGATCTGTCGCGTGTCCCGGACTACCTGCGGATGACCTTCTCCGTCGAGGACGACGGCAAGGTGCTCGCGACCGGCAAGGATCTGGCCGCCCTCCAGGAACAGCTGCGGCCGAAGACCAAGGAGGTCTTCCACGAGGCCGTATCCGATGTGGAGCAATCCGGGCTCCGGGACTTCCCTTCGGCGGAGATCCCCCACTCGGTCGAGCGCAAACGCATGGGCTACACGGTCACGGCGTACCCGGCGTTGCACGACGAGGGCGACTCGGTCGGCGTACGCCTCTATGAGAGCGAGGCCGAGCAGCAGAAGGCGATGTGGCGGGGCACCCGCCGGCTGCTGATGCTGAACCTGCCGTTCTCGCCGGTCCGTTACCTGTCGAGCCGGTTGGACAACTCCGCCAAGCTGGCGCTGAGCCGGGGTCCGCACGGCAGTGTCGCAGCGCTCCTCGACGACTGCGTCGCCTGTGCCGTCGACCGGGTCATCGCGGAGAGCGGCGGCCCGGCCTGGGACCCGTCCGCGTACGCGAAACTGTCGACCACCGTCCGCGAGCGCCTGTTCGACGCGTTCGAGGAGGTCGTCTCCAAAGTGGAGTTGATCCTCAAGGCGTCGTACGAGATCGAGCGGCGGTTGAAGGCGGTGTCCAACATCGCGTACGTGGCGGCGGTCAACGACATCCGCAAGCAGCTCAGCGGGCTGATCCGGCCCGGCTTCGTGGCCGAGACGGGCTGGTGGCTGCTGCCGCACCTGCAGCGCTATCTCAAGGCGATCGAGATCCGGTTGGAGAAGCTGCCCGGCAACATCCAGCGCGACCGTTCCCACACGGATCTGATCCACGAGATCCAGCAGGAGTACGCCGACGTCGTCGCCCAGCTTCCGCCCGCCCGCCGGGCGGCCGACGCCGTCACCCAGATCCCCTGGATGATCGAGGAGCTGCGGGTCAGCTACTTCGCGCAGAGCATGGGGACGGCGTACCCGATCTCCGACGTGCGGATCTTCCGCGCGATCGACGCCCTCTGACGCGGACGCCGCTAGCGGAATCGGGTGGGGGAGAAGAGCGCGAGGTCGTAGGGCGGCACGGCGTCCGTCGCGAGATCGGCCAGGATCTCACCGACGACGGGCACGAATTTGAAGCCGTGCCCGGAGAATCCGGCGGCGACGGTCACCCGGTCGGAGACCGGTCCGATGACGAAGTTCTCGTCGGGCGTCAGCGTGTAGAGGCATTGCTTGCCCCCGGCGTACGCGGCGTCGGCGAGACCGGGGAGACGCGGGCGCAGCCAATCGCGTACCGGCAGCTCCTCGTCGGGACGCGGCGGCTCGGCGCCGGCGTCCGCGTCGACCACCTCGGGCTTGGGCGGGGCGTGGAACGCGGCCTTGACCTGACCCTCGTACGCGGGCACCCCGTACGCCGTGAGCCCGCCGGCCTCCCAGATCCAGGCCGGGAACTCGGCGGGGGTGTAGCCGGGGCCGGGCCGCCAGAAGTGCTGGACCCGGCGTTCCACGCGGAGCGGCAGGTCGCCGAGGAGACCGGGCGCCCAGCCGCCGGGCGCGACGATCAGTCGCTCGGCTTCCAGCCGGCTGCCGTCGGCCAGCAGGACGGACACTCCGGCCGCTGTCTCGCTATATGAGACGGCGGCTGTGCCAAACCTCAGCGTCGCGCCCGCGCGCTCGGCGAGGCCGAGGATCGTCGAGATCGCGATCTCCGGCGTGAGGAATCCGGCGGCCGTGTCGAGCACGGCGACCTCGTCCTCGGCCGGGTGGAACTGCGGGAAGCGGCGGCGGATCGCGTCCGCGTCGAGCAGCTCGTACGCCAATCCGTGCTCGCGGGCGCTGGTCAGCGCCCCGCTCACGGTCGCGCTCTCGGGCCGGCCGAGGTTGAGCCCGCCGGTCGGCGTGACGAGGCGAATGCCGGTGGCCTGCTCTAGCTCGGCCCAGAGTCGGTAGGTCCGCCGGAGGAGCGGGACGTAGGCCGCGCCCTCGGCGTAGGTCATGCGGATGATCCGGGTGCCGCCCGCGTGCGCGCCGCGCTCGTGCGGTGGCGTGAAGCGGTCCACGCCGACGACGTCGACACCCCGTGCGGCCAGCGTGTACGCCGCCGCGGAGCCCATGCTGCCCAACCCGAGAACGATCACTTCCGGCATCGGGACACGATAACGCCGCCCAGCCCTGGGAGCGTTCCCATACTGTGACATCTGCATTGCTGGATTCGTGATCACATGATGCGCTTGCCGCACTGGGCTTCTCCCACGGCCCTGACGTCCCCGTGCTGATCACCTCCGAAGGGAGAACAAGGTGAAGATCAGACGCGCGACGGTGGGACACTCCATTGTGGTGGGACTGGTCGCGGCGGTCGTCGCCGCGCTCATTCCGGCCACAACCTGGGCACACGGTGCGCTGCTGACCCCCGGCAGCCGCACCTATCTGTGCTACAAGGACGGTCTCACTTCCACGGGCGAGATCAAACCGACCAACGCCGCCTGCCAGAACGCCCTCGCGGTCGGCGGCGCCCAGCCGTTCTACGACTGGTTCGGCGTACTGCGGTCCGACGGCGCCGGGCGCACCACCGGGTTCATCCCCGACGGCGCGCTCTGCAGCGGCGGCTTCACGAAGTACGCGGGCTTCGACGCCCCCCGCAACGACTGGCCGCTCACCCACCTGACCTCGGGCGCGGCCTTCAACTGGACGTACGCCGCCTGGGCCGCCCACCCCGGTTGGTTCTACCTGTACGTCACGAAGGACGGCTATGACCCGAACCAGGCGCTGACCTGGGCGGACATGGAGTCGACGCCATTCCTGTCGGTGGACCACCCGCCGCTCAACGGCTCCGCCCCGACGGGCAACTACTACTGGTCGGGCAACCTGCCGAACAAGACCGGGCGGCACATCATCTACTCGGTCTGGAAGCGGTCGGACAGCACCGAGACCTTCTACGGCTGCTCCGACGTCGTCTTCGACGGCGGCAACGGCGAGGTCACCGGTATCGGCGGCGGCACCAACCCGTCGCCGTCGCCGTCGGTCACGACGAGTTCGTCGCCGAGCGCTTCGGCCTCCCCGAGTGCCAGCGCCAGCGTCAGCCCCACCTCGTCCACCCCGGCGCCCACTGGGGCCTGCACCGCCACCTATTCGATCGTGAACACCTGGGGCGGCGGCTTCCAGGGCGAGGTGGTGGTCAAGGCCGGCTCAGCGGCCCTGAGCGGCTGGACGGTGAAGTGGACCTTCGCCAACGGCCAGACCATCAGTCAACTGTGGAACGGCACGCTGACCGCGTCCGGGTCCAGCATCACGGTCAAACCGGTGAGTTGGAACTCCTCGGTGCCGGCCGGCGGATCGGTCAGCGTGGGCTTCCTCGCCACGCAGACCGGCACGAACGCCGTACCGACCGTCACCTGCACCAGCCCGTGACGGCTGGGCTGAGCTAGCGGCAGATCAGGGTTCCAGGTCGAATCATGACCGAAGATTCGACCTGGAACCCTGATCCAGCGCCCAAAGCGGCGACCGGCGAGGCGGCCGGCGCCCAAAGCGGCGGCCGGTGGGGAGATCGGCTCGTCAGAGGGCGGAGCGGACGGCGTCGGCGAGCGGGGTCGTCGGCCGGCCGAGGAGCCGGGCGAGGTCGCCGCTGTCGGAGACGAGTTCGCCGCGCGCGATGCCGAGGTCGGCGTCGGCCAGGGCGGCGGCGTACCCGGCGTCGAGCCCGAAGCCGGTCAGCGCCTCGGCGTACGCGTCGGCCGGCAGATCGGCGTAGGCGACCGGCTGCCCGGACACCGCGGCCAGCTCAGCGGCGTACTCGGCCATCGTGAACGGCTCGTCGGCGGCGAGCTCGTAGACCTGTCCGGCGTGCCCGTCCGTGGTGAGGACGGCAGCGGCCGCGGCGGCGTAGTCGGCCCGCGGCACCGCGCCGACCCGGCCCGTTCCGGTGCTGCCCAGCACGGTCCCGGCGGCGATGGCGGCGGCGGCCGAGCCGGTGTAGTTCTCGGTGTACCAGCCGTTGCGCAGGAGCGCGTACGCCAGACCGGAGCCGGCCAGGTAGGCCTCGGTCTCCTTGTGCTCCGTGGCCAGCGCGACGCCGGTCGTGTCGGCGTTCAGGATGCTGGTGTACGCCAGGAACGGCACGCCCGCGGCGACGGCGGCGTCGACGGCGTTCTTGTGCTGCGGCACCCGCTGGCCGACCTCGGAGGCCGAGATCAGCAGGACCTTCTGCGCTCCGGCGAACGCGTCCTTGAGCGACTGCGGGTCGTCGTAGTCGGCCCGGCGTACCTCGACGCCCTGGGCGGCCAGGTCGGCGGCCTTCTCGGGGGTGCGGACGGCGGCGACGATCTGCCCCGCGGGTACGCCCCGCGCCAGCAGGTCTGCGACGACGAGGCGGCCGAGCTGCCCGGTGGCTCCGGTGACGACGATCATGATGCGTTCTCCCTGGTCGAGATGAGTGAAGCTCGCCAGCAATACTGCACTAACTTTTCGAAAGTGCCAACCGATGGTGAGCGCCGACATAGCGGATAGTGCTGCATGAGCGCGTACCGTGGAGGCATGACCGAGCGCATCCCCGAGATCGAGCCGAGCGACGAGCTGATCGCCGACGTGTTCGCCCGTGGCTGCGACTCCCGCAACGCGCTGGAGGACATCGCCGGCAAGTGGGGCATCCTCGCGTTGGTCGCGCTCGACGAGGGCGCGTACCGGTTCAACGCGCTCCGTCGCCGGGTCGACGGGGTGAGCGAGAAGATGCTGGCCCAGACCCTTCAGACGCTCGAACGCGACGGCATGGTCAGCCGCGACGTGCAGGCCACCATCCCGCCCCGCGTCGAATACAGCCTCACGACGCTCGGCAAGCAGGTCGCCGACCGGTTGCGCGGCCTCATCGACCTCCTCGAAGGCCACCTGCCGACAGTCCTCGCCGCGCAGGCCGCGTACGACGCGAAGAAGCAAGGGTGACCGCGACCCGGCTCACCGAGGTGCCGCTGCTCCCGGAGATCCAGCTCTACCAGGCCGCCGAGCAGACCGGCCTCTTCGACGGCGGCTACTCCAGCGACCGCCCGCCGCCGTTCTGGGCGTTCGCCTGGCCCGGCGGCGTCGCCCTGGCCCGCCACCTGCTCGACCAGCCCCAGACCGTGCGCGGCCGCCGGGTGGTCGACCTCGGCTCCGGTTCCGGGGTGGTCGCGATCGCGGCCTGGCTCGCCCAAGCCCAAGGGGTACGCGCGGTGGACACCGACCCGGCCGCGGTGACTGCCATCGAGCGCAACGCCGTCGCCAACGGAGCCCAGGTCGAGGCGATTCTCGGCGCGGCGGACCCGATGCGGATCGGCGACGCCGAAGTGGTCCTCGTCGGCGACGCCTTCTACACCGCGTCCGTCGGGGCGGCCATGACGAAGCTGCTCACCGCGACCGCTCGCCGAGGCGTCGAGGTGCTCGTCGGCGACCCCGGCCGCGGTTTCCTGCCCCGTCGTCTGCTGACCGAGGTCGGCCGCTACGACGTCCCGGTACGCCGGGCGCTGGAGGACACCGGCGTCAAGCCGACCACGATCTGGCGCTTCACCTAGGCGGTTCCCAGACGGCGGAGTCGTGGGCGAACAGCACCCGCTTCGGGTCGAACTCCAGCAACCGTTCCAGCCACGGGCTGTGCGGCGCGGCGCCGACGGCGTACGCGAGGTGGTCGTGGGAGAACTCCGAGGCGAAGTCGTGCGCCTGCCCGGCCAGCACGACCGTGCCGTCGGCCAGGCGTACGACGAGGGATTGGTGGCCGTCGGTGTGCCCGGGGGTCGGAATGATCCACACGCCCGGCCAGATCTCGGTCTCGCCGTCCAGGTCCTCGTAGCGGGCGCCGGTGAAGTCGACCAACTCGGGCAGGGTGTACTCGGTGGTGCGCGCGGTGGTCAGCTCGGTCCGCTGGGCCAGGATCGGCGTACCGGGGAACAGCGGGTTGCCGCCGCAGTGGTCGAAGTGCAGGTGGCAGTTGACCACGAGGGAGACCTCGCCGAGGTCCACGCCCGCGTCCGTCAGCGCCGTCCGCAGATCGCGCCGATGCGGCTGGTAGTGCTCGTCGACCTCCGGATGCGAGCCGATGCCGGTGTCGAACAGCAGCACGCCCTCCGGGCGGCGCACCACGTACGCCAGGATGGACTCCACCCGGGGATGCTCGGTGCCGGCTTCGGACGCGGGCCGGATGATGTGTCCGAGGTCGAGCCGTCGCAGCATTCGCGCACCCCTTAGGTTTGGAGCCGTGTCCGACCTTCGCTTCGAATCCGTCGAGTCTGCAGCAGTGCTGCTCGACTGGCAGCACGTCCACAACCTGATCATCCCCACCGACCCGCTGTCGGTCGAGGAGATCCGGGTACGCGCTCAGCGGAACCAGCTCGCCGTGGCGTACTCGGGCGACCTCCTCGTCGGCAACTACACCGTCCGGCCGCCGGCCGACGACCCGACCGCGGCGACCGTGATCGCCCGCGTCCTGCCCGAGCAGCGGCGGCAGGGCTACGGCGAGCTGATCTATCGGCACGCCCTCGCCGTCGCCGCCGACCTGGGGGCGACCGCCGTCGAGACGGTCGTCCTGGAGTCCAATGCGGACGGACTGCGGTTCGCGCTGCGGCACGGCTTCGCCGAGATCGACCGCTACGTCCTCGACGGGGCCACGATCGCGTTCGTGGACCTGCGGCGGGAGAGCCTCACCGGCTGAGCCCCCGCAGCTTGTCCGGGTTCACCTGCATGCGTACACCGGTGATCCGGCCGTCGGCGAAGTCGAAGCAGACGGCGCCCACCGGCTGCCCGGCCACCGTTCCGAGGATGCCCAGCTCCCCGTTGATCTGGACGAGTTCCAGCTCGGCGCCCTGCGACTCCGGCTTGGCGAAGACGCCGAGGAGCCAGCGCGCGACACCGTCGGCGCCCAGCAGCGGACGGCGGGCCGCGGTGACCTTGCCGCCGCCGTCGGACCAGCAGACGACGTCGGGGGCCAGCAGTTCCATCATCGCGTTCAGGTCGCCCCCGACACAGGCCTGCCGGAACCGGTCCACTGCTTGATCGCGTACCCCTTGGTCGACGTCGAAGCGCGGCCGGCGGGCCGCGACGTGCGCGCGAGCCCGAGTCGCGGTCTGGCGCACCGCGGGTTCGGACTTGTCGAGAATGGCCGCGATCTCGGCGTGGCTGTACCCGAAGACGTCGTGGAGCAGGAAGATCGCGCGCTCGCCGGGGCTGAGCGTCTCGAGGACGACGAGCATGGCCACCGAGATCGACTCGGCCATCTCCACCTCCTGCCCGGCGTCGGGGGTCGTGAGAACCGGCTCGGGCAGCCACGGCCCGACGTAGGTCTCGCGACGGGCGCGGGCGGAGGTGAGCTGGTTGAGGGAGAGGTTGGTGATCGTCTTGACCAGGTACGCACGCGGATTGGCGACCTGGCCGGCGTCCACCTCGCGACAGCGCAGCCAGGCCTCCTGCACGAGGTCCTCGGCATCGGCGACGCTCCCCGTCATCCGGTACGCGACGTCGAAGAGCAGCCGCCGATGCTCGGCGAAGACCTGGGTGTCGATCATGTCTCGAGGCTAGACCCGCAGCAGGGTCTGCGCCCCGAGCCCCTCCTCGATGGTGGCGTACTCGGGCCGCCAGCCGAGTTCCTCACGGGCCTTGTCGCTCGACACCCGCAGGTTGATGTGCAGCGCGCGGTACATGTACGGCGCGACCGCCATCATCCAGGTCGGCGCGGTGAACGGCTTGGGCGCCTCGAAGGCGTGCGCGATGGCCTTGATCATGTCGCCGAAGCCCTTCTCGGCGTCCACGACGTTGTACGCGGGGCTCGGCTGGTCCAGCTCGATCGCCTCGACGACGGCGTTCGCCGCGCTCGCGAGATGCGTCCACGGCAGTACGCGACCATGGTCGTTGAACGCGGGCATCTGCCGCTTGCGCAGCATCTGCACCATCGTCTCGGTCGCGCCCGGCCCGTAGAACAAGCCGTACCGGAGCGAGACGGCTTCCAGCCCCGATGCCAGAGCCAAGTTCTCCTTCTCCCGCATGGCCTCCAGGTGACGGTTGAACCCGGCGTCCGGGTCGGTCACTCCGAACTCGTCGGCCTCGGTCAGCACCCGGTCACCGAAGTCGCGGTAGCCGTAGCCGAAGACGATGTTCTCGCCGACGAATCGGCGTACGCCGGCCAGCTTGGCGGCTTCGAGCAGATTCGCGGTCCCCGCGATCCGCAGGTCGTCCGTGCCGTGCATGCCCTTGTGGGTCATCGGCGGCTTCTTCAACGCGGTCGCCGCGTGCACCACCGCGTCGGCTTGGACCCCCGCGAACGCCCGGAGCAGACCTTCCCGGTCGAGCAGGTCGCCCCGGATCTCGTTGTGGTCGCCCCGGCCGAGCCCGAGCACCGTGTGCCCGGCGTCGGTGAGGGCGTGGCGAATGTGACGGCCGAAGACGCCGCTGGCTCCGGCCACGATCACGGTCTGGTTCTTCATCTCGGTCATGCCCATGGGACAGGGCAGCCTCCTGAAAAGTGACATACCCCGGCGTGACCCCAGTCACCCTCTTCCGCCCGGCTTTCCGCACTCGCTTTTGGGCAGCTTTCCGCCCGGCTTGGGGCACTGGATCAGAGTTCTCGGTCGGATCTTGGGCCAAGATTCGACGCGGATCCCTGATCCAGCGCGAACGCCGGGCGGCCCGGCGCGGCAGCGCGGCCCGAGAGCGCGAGTGTGAGCGCGCATGAGTGTGAGCGCGAGCGGGCCGTGCGGGCTCAGGCGGCGTCGACGGTGATGATCACCGAGGGTGACCCGTGCGGCTTGGTCAGCAGGATCCGCCCATCGGGCGCGACCACGATCATCCAGCGCTCGTCCTGGCGGCCCGGGTCGGAGACGCCGAACCGGAGCGGGTCGCCGGGCCAGGTCGCCCGGTCGTCGCGGACCAGGGTCGTGACGTGGACGTAGCTCTCGCAGTCCGGGTCGGGGCAGCGGACCAGGCGCACGTCCAGTTCGTCCGGGCCCGCCGGATCGGTGATCACGGCGTAGTAGTCGCCCCCGGGCCGGGCCGCGACCACCGCCGGCATCAGCCCTCGGCAGGTGCCGAAGGAGCACCTCGGTACGCCCGCCACCCGGGGAGCGCGGAGAAGATCCTCGGCCGTCGGGGCGTCCGCGTCGGTCTGCCCCTGCCGGATGAGCCGCGTCTCGGCGCAGTCGGGCCGGGTGCACCAGCCGAGCCAGCCCTGGCCGGCCGTGTCGCGGTAGACCGCGAAGAGCCGCCCGCCCCGGTCGACCCCGGCGACCAGCGTCTCCTCGGCGTCGCCGGTCGCCGGTCGGGTGACCAGCCCGAGATCCACGGTCGTGCCCGCGCGGCAGGACTCGTCCCGGCACCGGATCAGCGCGAGTCGCCGGTCCCCGGTGTCGCCGACGGGGGTGGCTTGGGCGAGCACGATCTCGCCTGTCTCCGGGGCGGCGACGGCCACGGCGCCGGCCTTGCCCACTAGGTCGATCCGGCCCGCCGCCTGCCCGCCGGAGCACTGCCGGCCGGGGTCGCAGACGGTCAGCAGCCGGCTCGACAGGATGGCGACGGTGCCGTCGCGCCGGACGGCCACGCTCGCGGCTGACGTCATCGCCGGGATCTCGGTGCTTCGGAACTCCGAGCAGCGGTCGTCGAGGCAGTCCTTGATGCCGTCCAGCGTCACCAGCACCGGGTGGTGCGATGCCGGCCACCCGACGGCGAGCACCGGGCTGCCGATGTACGGCTCGTGGCGTACCTCGGTGAGGCGGTGGCTCGACACGATCGCGCCGGCGACTGCGGTGGGCAGCAGGAGAAGGGCGGCCGTCGCGATCACTACCGCCCGGCTCGGCGGGATCGTCGAGCGTGGGGCGAGTTCCGGGATGATCCGCGTACGCCGGTAGATCGTCAGCAGGGTGATCGCCGGGAGCGCCACCGCCGTCGCCGCGATCAGGGTCAGCAGCAGGTGCACCGCCAACCCCGTCGGCACCGACGCCGGACGCAGGAACCGGTCCGGCAGCGCCACCGCGGCGACGGGCGCTACGACGCCGAAGGCGAACAGGACGCCCATGTCCCAGCGCTTGCCCCGCAGTTCGGCGTACGTGGTGAAGGCGGCGAACCCGGCCTGTTCGACGACCGCGACGGTGGCGGACAGGGCGAAGTTGGTCGCGACTCCGATGAGGATGATCGCCACGAGCGTGACGACGAGGACGACGATCAGGGGTTCGCCCGGCAGCAGCAGTCCGGTCAGGAATCCGCAGACGACCAGCGGCACCACGTACGCCGCCACCGCGACCAGCGCGACGGGCAGCGCCCGGAGCGCGCGGTGCAGCGGACGGGGTCCGCCGTCGAGCACGGCGACCCCGGTCAGCACCGTGATCGTCCAGCCGAACCCGAGGACGATCGTGCCGAACCAGTCGTCCCGGCCGAAGGTCAGTACGCCGTCCGCCACCCGGGCGTCGGCATCGGTGAGCAGGTGCCACGCCGTACGCACCAACAGCAGCGCCACGGCGGCGGGGACGACCTTCAGCGCACGCATGGCCGTCAGCGTAGGTCCCCCGGGCGATAGGCGCAGATCACGGTTACGCATGCCAAAACCGCCGGGGGAGGCATGCATAACCGTGATCTGCGACGAAGGGATTAGGGGAGGGCGTTCAGGTAGGGCTCGTGGCTGTTCATGAACTCCCAGCCGTAGTAGCGGTCCCAGTTGATCGACCAGGTCATGAGTCCCCGCAACGCCGGTGAGGTACCGCCACGCAGGGTGTAACCGCCGCAGTTCGTTCCGCGTACCAGACAGTCCAAAGCCTGGTGGACCGCGGCGGGCGAGGTGAACCCGTTGCCCGCGCTGACCGCGGCCGGGGTGCCGAAGGCGATCTGGTCCTCGCGCAGCGCGGGGAAGGTGAAGCCGGTGCCCGCGACCGTGAACCCGGCGGCGAGCATGTCCGTCATCGCGATGTGGAAGTCCGCGCCGCCCATGGTGTGGTACTGGTTGTCCAGGCCCATGATCGGGCCGGAGTTGTAGTCCTGCACGTGCAGCACCGTGAGGTCGTTGCGCAGCGCGTAGATCACCGGCAGGTAGGCGCCCGCGCGCCGGTCGCAGCCGCCGCAGTTGCCGCCGTAGAACTGGTAGCCGAGCTGCACGAAGAACGTCTCCGGCGCCATGCTCAGCACGAAGCCGGAACCGTAGCGGCTCTTGAGCGTGCGCAACGCCGAGATGAGGTTGACGATGACCGGCGTGGTCGGGTTCGTCACGTCGTTGTCACCCGCGTTGAGCGTGAGCGAGTGCCCCTCGAAGTCCACGTCGAGACCGTCGAGGCCGTAGCGGTCGATGATGGCGCTCACCGAGCTGACGAAGGTGTCCCGCGCGCCGGTCGTGGTGAGCTGGACCTGGCCGTTCTGGCCGCCGATGGACAGCAGCACCTTCTTGCCGGCGGCCTGCTTCGCGCGAATCGCGGTGATGAACTGCGCCTCCGTCTCGACGCCCGGGCACTCGCTGACCGGGCACAGCTGGAAGCGGATGTCGCCGGAGGTCACCGAGGTCGGCTCGCCGAAGGCGAGGTTGATGATGTCCCAGGCGGCCGGCACGTCGGCCATCTTCAGGTAGCCGGACCCGTTCGCGAAGCTCGCGTGGAGATAGCCGATCAGCGCGTGTCGCGGCAGACTCGTGGAACATCCAGTCGTCGTCCCGCTTGCGGTCGCGCTCTTCGCGCTCTCCCCATTCGAGTTGTACGCCGAGACGCTGTAACTGTGGCTGCTGCAAGCGCCCAGGCTGCCCACGGTCGCAGTCGTGCCGCTGACGGTGGTGACGAGGGTCGTGCCCTCATACACCCGGTATCCGGTAGCGCCGCTCGCGGCGGCCCAGCCCAGCGAGATCGAGTTCGCTGTCGTGGCGGTGACCGACAGTCCACTGGGGACGGGCGGTGCCGTCGTGCAGCCGGTCGTCGTGGCACTCGTCCCGGCGCTCTTGGCGCTCTCGCCCACCGAGTTGTACGCCGCCACCGTGTAGGTGTGGCTCGTGCACTTGGTCAGCCCGCTGATCGTGGCGCCGGCCCCGGTGACCGTCGTGACGAGGGTGCTGCCCTCGTAGACCCGGTACCCGGTGACCGTGCCGGAGGCGGCGGCCCAGGACAGGGCGATCGAGGTGTCGGTGACCGCGCCGACGGCGGGCGCGCCGGGCGTACCGGGGACGCTGGACCCGCCGGGGCCGTCCAAGGACACGTCGTCGGCGTAATAGGTGCCCTGGCCGTACCAGCCGTGCGTGAACACCTGCACGCTCGTCTGCGTGGCCGTCGTCGTGAAGTTCACGGTGAGCTGCGTGTACGCCGCCGCGGACGGCGTCCACGTCGACGCGCCCCCGACGATGCCGAGGTAGACGTAGTTGCCGCGGACCCAGCCCGTGAGCGAGTACGCCGTGTTGGGCAGCACGGCCACGGTCTGCGTGCACTGCGCGTTGTCCGAGGCCGAGGCCGCCCCGGCGAGCGCCTTGGTGCCGCTGTGGACCGGGGTGCTCACCACCGAGCCGGTGCTGCCGGCGCACGTCCAGGGGGAGAGCGTTCCGGTCTCGAAGCCCGGGTTGCTCAGCAGATTCGCCGCGTACGCCGGCGTGCTCACCACCACCATCGCCGCCCCCAGGACGGCGAGGGCGCCTGCGGCAGCGATAAATCGAAGCTTCTTCATCCGATAATTATTAGTAAACCTTACTGAGAATGTAAATGCCTGTCTGATGCGGCCGTTCGGCTCCGAATGTCGGGGGGCCTCGGCAGAATGCCGTCACATGGGGCTTTCGATTCCAGACACCTTCCGTGGCGAGGTGGTTCGGCCGTCCGACTCCGCATACGACGAGCTGCGGCAGGTCGTCGCGGGAGACGTCGACAAGCGACCCGCGGTGATCCTGCGCCCGGTCGACGCGGCGGACGTGGCGACCGCCCTCGCGGTGGCCCGCGAGTCCGGGCTGCCGCTGGCGGTGCGCTGCGGAGGACACAGCGGAGCCGGGCACAGCGCCGTCGACGACGGCATCGTCCTCGACGTCCGCAATCTGAAGACTTTGGAGATCGACGCGACCGGGAAGACGGCGTGGGCCGGTTCAGGGGTGACCGCGGGGGAGTACACCGCGGCGGCCGGCGAGCACGGGCTGGCGACCGGGTTCGGCGACACCGGTTCGGTCGGCCTCGGCGGCCTCACCGTCGGTGGCGGGATCGGCTTCCTCGTCCGCAAGTTCGGCATGACCATCGACAATCTGCTCGCGGCCGAGGTCGTCACCGCCGACGGCCGGATCCACCACGTTGACGCCGAGTCCGACCCGGATCTGTTCTGGGCGATCCGGGGTGGCGGCGGCAACTTCGGCGTCGTCACGAAGTTCCGGTACCGCCTGCACGAGCTGGGCGACTTCGTCGGCGGCATGCTGATCCAGCCCGCGACGCCCGAGGTGGTCGGGGGCGTGCTCCAGATCGTCTCGTCCGCCCCGGAGGAGCTGTCGGCGATCGTCAACGTGATGGCCGCCCCGCCCTCGCCGTTCATCCCCGAAGAAGCGCACGGCAAGCTCATCGTGATGACCCTCCTCGGGTACGCCGGCCCGGCCGCCGAGGCGGAGAAGATCCTCGGCCCGCTCCGGGCGCTGGCGACCCCGATCACCGACACCGTCCACCCGATGGCGTACGCCGAGATGTTCCCGCCGGAGGACGCGTCCTACCGCCCGACGGCGGTCGGGGAGAACATGTTCGTCGACTCGGTGGACGATGCGGCCGTCGAGACGATCCTCAAGCAGCTCACCGAGTGCGACGCGCCGATGCGGGTCGCCCAGATCCGGCCGCTCGGCGGGGCGATGGCCCGGATTCCGGCCGACGCCACCGCGTTCGCCCACCGGGACGCGGCGTACATGGTGAACCTGGCCGCCTTGTACACCAGCCCGGCCGACCGGATCGCCAAGCACGAGTGGGTCACCTCGTTCCGGGATCAACTCGAAACCGGGATGCCTCGGGCGTACGTGGGGTTCGTCGGCGACGAGGACAACCCCGAGCGGGTGCGGGCGGCGTACCCGGGGGCGACGTATGACCGGCTGGCGGCGCTGAAGCGTCAGCACGACCCGGAGAACCTGTTCCGGCGCAACCAGAACATCCCACCCGCCTGACCCGCTCTCTCCGGCCGCTGGCTTGAGGCGCTGGATCAGGGTTCTCGGTCGAATCTTGACCCATGATTCGACCCGGATCCCTGATCCAGCCCCTCGCTGGGCGAGGCCCGCGCGGGGAGGCGGTGCGGGTCAGCCGCCGGAGTCGTCGTGCTCGGCGTCCTCGGGCACGGCGTCGGAGTCGCGGTCGTCGAGCCAGCCGTAGGGGAGCACCACCTTGGCGGGGGAGTTCGTCCGGCCGCGCGGCTGGCCGAGGTTGGCCTCGGGGAACGGCGCGGCGAAGTCGAGCTTGCCGAGCAGGTCGTCGAGTTCCATGAGCGACGACGACATCGCCATCGCCTGGCGCAGCTGCGGCCCGACCGGGAACCCCTTGAGGTACCAGGCGACGTGCTTGCGGAAGTCGGTGATCGCCTCGCGTTCGGCGCCCCACCACTGGACCAGCAGTTCGGCGTGGCGGCGCATCACGTTCGCGACCTCGCCGAGGTTCGGCATGACCCGTTCGGGGCGTCCCTCGAAGGCGGCCTGGAGATCGGCGAACAACCACGGGCGGCCGAGACAGCCCCGGCCGACGACGACGCCGTCACAGCCGGTCTCGCGGACCATCCGGAGTGCGTCGTCGCCCTCCCAGATGTCGCCGTTGCCGAGCACCGGGACGTCGAGCGCCTGCTTGAGGGTGGCGATCGCCTCCCAGTCGGCCTGGCCGGAGTAGCGCTGAGCAGCGGTACGCGCGTGCAGCGCGACCCATTTCGCCCCGGCCTCCTGGGCGATCAGCCCCGCCTCGACATACGTGAGGTGGTCGTCGTCGATGCCCTTGCGCATCTTCACCGTGACCGGGATGCCGGCCGGCGCTGCGGCGTCGACGGCCGCCTTGACGATCGCGCCGAAGAGACGGCGCTTCCAGGGGATGGCCGAGCCGCCGCCCTTGGACGTGATCTTCTTGACCGAGCAGCCGAAGTTGAGGTCGATGTGATCGGCCAGGTTCTCGTCGACCACCCGGCGGACGGCCTTGGCGGTGATCTCCGGGTCGACCCCGTAGAGCTGCATGCTGCGCGGATTCTCGTCCGGCGCGAACTCGATCATCTTCTCGGTCTTCGGGTTGCGCACCGCGAGCGCGACCGTGGTGATCATCTCGCAGACGTAGATCCCGCCGCCCTGCTCACGGCAGAGCTGGCGGAACGCCACGTTGGTGATTCCCGCCATCGGGGCGAGCACCACGGGCGGATCCACCGGGAAGGGGCCTAGCCGCAAGGTCACGCCACCAAGAATCCCATACGCGTACGCCTTCCCCGCAAGTGACGGCGCTTACGCTGGCGGCATGACATCGCTCGCATGCGACCTGGCGCAGGGGGTGATCCCGGCCGAGTCCGGCGACCGTACGCTCGTCGCGGTCTTCGCCACTCCGGTCGCCGAGTTCCTCCTGCACTTCGGCCAGGACCTGGGCTACCGAACCGTGCTGGTCGAACCGGACCTGACCCGGATCGGCGGTACGCACCGGCTGGCGAGCAGCGTCGACCCGTCGTTCGCGGATCCGACCGCCGACATCGTGGTGACCGATCACGATCGCCCCGAACTGGGCGCGATCCTCAAGGCGGCGTTGGACACCCCGGCCCGCTGGATCGGGGTGATGGGCAGCGTTCACCATGTCGCCCAGCACGTCGCGGCGTTGACCGAACTCGGCGTCGACCCGGCGCAGATCGACCGCGTACGCCGTCCGATCGGGCTCAACATCGGGTCGAAGGCGCCAGCCGAGATCGCTGTATCGACGCTGGCCGGGCTGATCGCCGACCGCAACGGCCGCCCCGGCGGCTTCACCTTCTAACCCCCGCGCTGAGGGGTGACAAGCAGATCAGGGATACGCAGGCTTCGGGTGCCGAAGTTCGCCTGCGTATCCCTGATCTGCAGCTCATCGCCCCGCGAGGCGGGGGGAGACCGTCAGGCGGTCTTGATCGCCGAAAGCTCGAACTCCAGCGTGACCTTCTCGCTGACGAGTACGCCACCGGCCTCGAGCGCGGCGTTCCAGTTCACGTTCCAGTCCTTGCGGTTGATCGTGACGGCGCCCTCGAAGCCGACCCGGGTGTTGCCCCACGGGTCCTTGACCGCGCCCTCGAACGAGAACGGGACGGTGATCGGCTTGGTCACGTCCTTGATCGTGAGGTCGCCGGTCAGCTCGAAGGTGCTGTCGTCCACCTGGCGCGCGGCGGTCGAGACGAACTTGATCTCCGGGTACGTCTCCATGTCGAAGAAGTCGTTGCTGCGCAGGTGGCCGTCGCGCTGCTCGTTCCGGGTGTCGATGCTCTTCGCCTGGATCGTCACGGCGACCTGGGACTTCTCGGGGTTGGACCCGTCCAGGAAGCCGGTGCCCTCGAACTCGTTGAACGCGCCGCGCACCTTGGTCACCATCGCGTGGCGAGCGGTGAAGCCGATGCGCGTGTGGGACGGGTCGAGGGCGTACTGTCCGGTCAGCTCGGCGAGGGAAGCGGTAGCGGTGGTCATCTGAATCTCCTAGGTAGTTGAACTCTCAACCAACGGGTTACAGCTTACCGAAGGTGTTTGAAGCGTCAACTATTCCCACGCGGTCGATCACATGTGAGCTACGCCACACTTACCCACTCAAACCCAGCGTCACCTGCGGGAACGGCTGAAAAGTCGTATCGCAAGCCATCTCGCCGCAGCGCGACCAGCGACACCGAACTGCTTCCCCAGATCTCGTGCTCGCCGAACTCCCGGCGTACGAGCAGCGCCCGCGAGTCCTCGCGCGCCAGCCCGTCGCCGGTGAACAGCGGCAGCCACTCGCGCCACGCTGTCGCCACGGGTCCGTCGCCCGGTTCCGGCCGGGCCGCCGCCAGCCTCGGGCGGAAGTACTCCAGCCGCTGCCGGATGTCGGTGACGGCCTGCTCGGGCGCGTCCCGCTCGCGAATCCCGTCCAGACCCATGTTCGTCACGATGTGCAGGCCCGGGGACAGCTCCTGACTGTCGAGCTGACGGCCGTCCCATGACCATATGCGTACGCCGAGAGCGGTGGCCCGGACCAGGTGAAACGGGTCGTAGTGGACCGGGTCCTCCAGCGGCGCCCCGAGCGGGAGGTCGCCGCGCGAGCGGCGGCCGTCCGCGCCGGCCGTCGGGCCGAAGCCGTTGAGCACGCAGGACACCGCCGGCTGCATGGGATCGACGGCCAGCCAGGTGCCACCCGCCTGAAGATCCTGGCCCCCGAGGACTCCCGGCCGATCCGGCCAGTGCGCTCCCGGGAACCGCCACGGCCGGGCGAGGAACTCGTCGCGTACGCCGACGACCAGCACGGGGATCGCAGAGCCGGGCTCGAAGCTGACGATGACGGTGCACATCAGAACGCCAGGAGCTGGTCGAAGCCGTCCTGGGCGATCCTCTCCAATGTGTCCAGAGCCTGCTCGGCCTGGGCGGCCGCGGCCGGATCCCGTTCGGCCAGGCCGCTGGCGGCGTACTCGTCCTCGTCGAGGCGCAGGATCACGGATCCGTCGGCGGACCGCCACAGGTCGAGGTCGAGGTCGTCGGCGATGACCGCACCGTCTTCGACCGAAACCGGCCGGGCGATGTCGCAATACCACCCTTTGCGTACGCCGTCGGCGGCGACGATCTCCTTCACCGAATACCACCGGTCACGCCAGTAGTGCTCCGTGAAGATGTCGCCGGGCTCGAACCAGATGTACCCCAGGTCCTTCGCCTCTTCGCCGGCGAACGGGGCGCGGACGGCGAGGTGGTTGCCGTCGTCGTCGACCACCGTCGCGGCGTACGACAGCTTCTCGCGCCCGTACTTGACCAATCGAACCATGACCTCGTGACCCGGAGTGAGCCTCATGATCCGAAGGCTACGCGCGTTGCGGGAAACGTCAGCGTCGGGTCGGCAGCCGCCCCGACCGCCGGAGGCACTTCTGGGCGGCGATCCGAGCCTCCTGCGCCTCGGCGGCTGCTTCGGCTGCCTCCTCCGTCAGTGCTCGGGCGGCGATCTGGGCGATCTCGTACGCCTGCCGAGCCGAGCGCTCCAGTATCGCGGCGGCGTCGTAGCGACGCCGTGCCTCGACGTCCTCCGCGCGTAGCCGGGTGAGCTCGTGCGACTGCTCCTCCTGGGTCGCGTCCCAGCCGTCGATCTGCTGCCAGAGGGTCTGCAACTGTTCCACCGAGATCACCCCCTGCCGGTACGCCACCATCGCGGCCCGGGAGGCCTCGCCGACCGGCTCCCGGGACGGCGCGCTCTCCTCAATGGACACACGTTGCAGCCCGTCCGCCAGCGCGTGCGCCGCCACGACCTGGTGGCGGTCGCACTCGTCCCGGTGGTTCTCGGCGTTCTCCAGCTCGACGGTCGTACGCGCAGCCGTGTCGGCCGCCTCGAGCGCCTTGGTGAACGCCGCAGCGGCGATCTCCTCCAGCTCGCGGGCCTCCTCGACGAGCGGGCGGCAGTCGGGGGCGGACTTGCGTGCGCCGGTGTTGCCCGAGACGAGCAGAGCCAGCGCGGCGACCGCGAGCAGGGCGGCGGCGAACACGCCACCCCAGACGGTGAACGCCGACTCCGACATCCGCTGAGCCTAGCGGGGGTATGCCGAAAGTTCGACCGTCAACTATGTCCGCACCGTTGATCATTCCGTTGAGGAGTTGATCAGGGACTCCGGGACACGACACGCCGGTTGATCACGACCGTTAGTTCATGATCGCGCGGAAAGGACGGGGGGGTGGGGGGGGTGGGGGGTGAGGGGGGTGAAGGGGGTTAGGGGTGGGTTAGGAGGGCTAGGCCGTCGTCTTCGGCTTGGACCTGCCAGCCCAGCCGGGCGTAGAAGGCCATGGTGGCCGTCGCGGCGGTCCGGGTGACCAGCCAGGCGGGGGAGTCGTCGAGGACCGTGGTGAGCAGGGTCCGGCCGAGTCCACCGCCTCGGGCGTCCGGGCGTACGGCGAGTTCGACGACCTCGACGGCGCCGGCCAGGTCGTCGACGACCGCGCCGAACCGGTCGCGGAGCAGTCCGTAGAAGCCGTCGGACGGCACCGGGGCCGGGGTGCGTACGCGGAAAGCGAAACCGGCGATCGCGTCGTGCTCCCGGGCCCAGGCCGCGACGAATCCGTCCCGGGCGGTCCAGTCGGGCACCGACGCCACGAAGGTACGCACCTGGTCGGCGGACTCGTCCCAGGGTGGGCCGGAGAACGCGGCGCTGTAAACGTCGGCGAGGTCGTCGAGGGCGGCGAGGAACGGGGCGGGTTCGGCGTACTCCACCGGGGGGTGCGGCATCCAGTGATCTTAAGAGTCGGAAAACACCGTTGCGGGGGTGAAGATCGCGTGGGTAGATTCGCAGTACACGGGAAAGGAGGTGGTCCAGCTGTATAGCAATGGGACTCGTGAGGTGGCTGTCCGCTAGCCGCTGTCCTTGACTGCTTCGTCAGGGCCGTGTGACAACGGTGTGGCGAATAACAGGCAGCTACCCGACCCCCAGGGCTTATCCGGCTCAGTCCAGCCGGTCCGCATCAGGCGGAACCCTGGGGGTCGCACCATTTCCGGCGTACTTTCACCGGCCGGTCAGGCGGGCGGGCCGGGGATCAGCGCCGCCTTGGTGATCAGGTCGCGCAGCCACAATCCCCGTCGCCACTGGGTCAGGCGGCTGACCCGCCCGGCCGTGGCTGCGATCCTCTGGGTCGGCTTGCGGCGCAGTGCGTCGAACCGGGCCAGTCCGGCGGCGACGTCCCCAGAGCCCAGGCAGTCGGCCAGCGCCGCCGCGTCGATCAGCGTCTGGCACGCGCCCTGCCCGAGGTCCGGGGTCATCGCGTGAGCGGCGTCGCCGATCAGCACAACGGAGCCGGATACATAGGACGGCAGGGGCGGGTCGAGATACGTGAGGTCGTGGCGCAGGACCTCAGTCTCCGCGTACCGGTTCAGGATGGCCGGAATCGGCTCGGGCCAGTCGCCGAAGACGCCGCGCAACTCGGCCAGGTCGTCCGCCGGCCGGTAGCCTTGGGGCACTGTCAGCACGGCGTACCAGTTGGTCTTGCCGGGCTCTTGCGGCGTGACGCCGAACTTGACGCCGCGCCCCCAGAACTCGCCGCCCGCGGCCAGGTCGAGATCCGTGACGCCGCGCCAGACCGTGGCCCCGGCGTAGCGCAACCGGTGGTCCGGGAAGAGGGCCGCGCGGGCCTTGCTGTTGGCGCCGTCCGCGACCACCACCAGGGGATACGCCTGGCGCAGCGCACCGAGATCGGTGACGGGGTCGCCGAAGCGGACCACGCCGCCCGGCACCGCCTCGGCCAGTACGCGCAGCAGCGCCGGCCGCGACAGCAGATAGACGGGTTCGCCCTGCTTGCGGGCGAGCCGTTCGACGTCGAGGGTGGCGATCAGGGAGCCGTCGTTCCGCCGGATGTGGCCGTTGGCCTGCGGACGGCCGGCGGCCCGCGCGGCCGCGCCGACGCCGAGCTGGTCGAGCGCACGCATGGCTGACGGCCACATGCCGAGTCCGGTGCCGGTCTTGGGCAGGTCGTCGGCCCGCTCGAAGACGGTGACGGCCCAGCCCGCGCGGATCAGTCCGATCGCGGTGGCGAGGCCGCCGATGCCGCCCCCGACGATCGCTGCTGTTCTCCTCATGACTCGACCGTACTACACCTGTAGTGCCCATGACTACAGGTGTAGTGTGCTGGCTGTGACTGATCGCCGTACGCTGCTGCTCGACGCCGCGATCGAAGTGCTGGGCACCCGGGGACTCCGGCAGCTGACGCACCGGACGGTGGACGCGGTGGCCGGGCTGCCCGAGGGATCGGCGTCCAACCACTTCCGTACGCGGGAAGCCCTGATCAGCGGGGTGCTCGATCGGCTGGTCGACCGGGAGACGGAACTGTGGGGCCGGCTCGGCGGCGCTCAGCCGCTGGACGCGGAGCGATTCGCGACCGCGGCCGGCGCGATGATCACGGAGCTGGCCGGTCCCGGCCGGGCCGTCACGCTCGCCCGGTACGCGATCTTCCACGAAGCGGCGTTCAACCCCGATCTCCAGCGGCGGATCGCGGAGAACCGGGAGCGGCTCGCCGCCTGGGGAGTGCCCCTGGTCGCGGCGTTGGGCTCGGCCGAGCCGGAACGGCATTACCGGATGCTGCTGGACCTGATCGACGGGCTGCTGCTGAACCAGCTCGCCAGCCCGACCCCCACCTTCGACCCCGCCGCCACCATCCGCACCCTCCTCCGCGCGTGGTCCTCCCCCCGTTGACCTCTCCCCGTTGACCTCTCCCCGTTGATCATGGAGTTAACCGTGGTCTCGACGGCGTGGCGAGGGGGCGAACTCCATGATCAACGAGGCGGGCCGCGCTAGGCGGGGAGGCGTACGACGTTGTAGGTCACGTCCGGCGCCGGGTCGACGTCGAACCGGGCGTTCACGGCGTACAGGTAGGGGCCGAAGAGCGCGATCGTCGCCGGGACCTGCAGTCGCGGATCGGTGATCTCGTCGACCAGCACCGCCCGGTCCGTCCCGAGGGCGAACTTCGCGATGATGTTGTCGGAGTTGCGGCAGATGTAGAGCGTCCGGCCGCGGCGGATCATCCCGTCGCCGTTGAGGACGCTGGCCCCGCCGAGGTCGACCTGGGTGGCCGTGCCGCGCCGGGGATCGAAGGCGAACAGCCGACCGGCGACCATCTGCACGATCAGCAGTTGCCGCCCGTCCGGGGTGGTCTCGATGCCGTTGTTGAAGGCGTCCACCTCGCCGAGCCCGCCCGGCAGCGTCATCGCGTACGCCGCCGACGGGTCGGGCAGCCGGCCGCCCCGGCCGAGCGGCACCACGAAGAGCTGGTCGCTAGGGGAGTCGGTGAAGTAGACGGCGTCCTCGGTCACGATCGCGTCGTTCACGAAGCCGCCGCCGAACTGGTATTCGGCGAGTTTCGCGCCGGTGTTCCCGTCGTAGACGATCGCTCCGCCGTTCGGGCCAGTGCAGGCCCAGATCCGGTTGAAGCGGTCGATCTCCAGCCCGATCAGGTGGCCGTCGGCCGGTCCGGGGATGAACACGCCACCCCGTCCGGTCAGCAGGCTGCCCCGGTAGATCGAGCCGGTCGCGATGGAGCCGACGTAGAAGTGAGTGCCCGAGACCGCGATCCCTTCGGGATTCCAGCCGTCGGGCAGGTCGATGACCTCCGGCAGGGTGGCGCCACCGGCCTGGGCGGGCGTCCCGCCGAGCAGTCCGGCCAGCGGGGCGGCCGCCAGCGCGGCCACCATCGTCCTTCTGCGCATGGATAGTCCTCCTTGGACGGCGAGCCCCGTGCCCGCCGGCAAGGAAACCGGGTGGAGCGGTGAAATGGTTGTCAGTCGCTGAAGACGAGCCCTTCGGCGTGCGCGGTGACCTCGGCCGGGGTCGGCGGGGTGAGCAGGTATCGGGTGATCACGTCGGCGCGGGGGTCGCCGGTGTCCACACACGCCTGGACCGCCGCGTGGACGTCGTACCGGGTGGACCGCAGGGCTACGTCCGGCCCGAGCAGCGCCCAGTACGCCGTACCCGGCTCGCCGAGGTGGTAGGGCAGGCCGACGCTGCCGGAGTTGACGCTGCGCCGCCCGGCGACCGCCCGGTGGAACTGGAGGTGGGTGTGGCCGGTGACGATGACGTGCTCGGCGACTCCGGCCGACAGCTCGGCGTACCGGGCTTCGGGCGTCTCCGGCGTCACGCATTCGGTGTCCTTGCGCGGCGAACCGTGGCAGAACCGCACGCCGCCCAGCCCTTCGACGTCGACGACCACGGTGAACGGGAAGGACTCCAGGAAATCGATCGCCTCGGCCGAATGCTGCTGGGGCATCCAGAAGTCTCGCTCCCGTTCCGGCGTACGCCCCTGGCGGGCCAGCTCGTAGACCGCCCGATCGGCGTTCCCGCGTACGCACACCGCCCGGTCGCCGAGCGCCCGGACGAGGTCGACGGTCCGCTGCGGTTCCGGTCCCCAGGTGAGATCGCCGGGGAAGACCACCAGGTCGGCGGCTTGTACGTCCGGTTCCGCCAGCACCGCCCGGAGGGCGGGGACGTTGCCGTGGACGTCGGCGAGGACGGCGACTCGGCGTACCGGTCCGTAGCGGGGTGTCATAGCGCGATGATGCCGCGTCACGGGCATTGACGCGAACCGGTCGGCAGAGCAGACTTCTGACCTCAGTGGACAGAGAGGCGGCGCCGGAGCCATGCGTAAACGTTTGATGCTCAGCGCCGCCGCGGCGGTGACCGGCGTCTTGCTGCTGACCGCGGCGGGTGTGGCGGCCTGTTCGGTGGCGACTCGGGACGCGGCCTCGACCACCCAGGAGACCGGTGCGGCCGGGACCGAGGCCGGACTGGACGCGTCGGCGGACCCGAGCGCGAGTGCGAGTGCGAGCACGAGCGCCAGTCCCAGCGTCGTCCCGGCGACCAACTGCGGCCGGTACGCCTTCGCGAAGGCGTCCACGAGCACGCTGCGCGCGGCGAAGAAGAAGGCGTTCGCGTTCTACTTCCCGCCCTACCCGATCTCGATCGAGAACAAGGACCCGGGCAGCGACTACTGGGCCAAGTGGACGACCGAGGCGGACCGGCTCGCCAGCGGCACCAAGCAGGGCGAGGAGATGCTCGATCGGCCGCTGACCCGGGCCCCGTTGTCCGGCAACTGGCGGCAGAAGGACTTCGAGACCGAGATCCGCCAGGCGATCGACATGGGCCTGGACGGGTTCATCTGGGAGTACCACAGCGTCAGCTCGGACGCCCGGTGGACGCAGCTGCCCGCGATGCTGGCGGCGGCGAAGGCGGTGGACCCCGGGTTCCGCATCATGCTCAGCCCCGACCTGCAGCAGGGCGCGAACTCCACCCAGGCGTCGATCGTCAACGATGTGCTCAAGGTCAAGAGCGAGCCGGCGCTCTACAAGGTCGACGGCAAGATCGTGTTGGCCCCGTTCTATCCGGAGCGCGTCGCCGTCTCCTTCTGGGACGGCATCCGCACGACGCTGGCGGGCAGCGGCGTGCAGAGCGTGCTGGTGCCGATCTTCCTCTCGGGCTCGCCGAACGTCCGGGCGGCCGCCTGGAACAACAGCGTCTACGGGTACTCCCTCTGGGGCAACCGATGGGTCGGCGGCGCGGACTCGGTACGCAAGGGCGCGGTCGAGGCGCACGCCAACGGGCGCAAGTACATGGCGCCGATCGCGTTCGAGGACACCCGGATCTACGACGGCCGCTATTGGGAGTCGTCCAACAGCGGCGCGCTGCGGGCCATGATGGAGAAGGCGATCGCCGGTGACGCCGATTGGCTCGCCCTGATCACCTGGAACGACTACACCGAGTCTTGGGTGGCGCCCTCGAAGGGCCGGGGCTACGCGGTCGCCGACACGATCGCGTACTACACGTCGTGGTTCAAGACGGGCAAGCGGCCCAGCCTGGTCCGGGACGCGCTCTACTACTTCCACCGCAGCCACCGGACCGACGCGCCCTACGACACGAGCCTCCAGCAGATCGCGATGCACATCGCGAACGGCGACGGCGCCTCGAACAAGGTCGAACTGCTCGCCTTCCTCAGCGCGCCCGGCAAGCTCGTGATCAAGCAGGGCGGCACGGTGTCCACGAAGGACGTCACGGCGGCGGGAATGGTGTCGTTCGCGGTCGCGATGGTGCCGGGCACCACGCCGTCGTTCGAGCTGCAGCGCGCCGGCAAGGTCGTCCAGGCCCTGCAGAGCAAGGTGCCGATCAAGGCCAAGGTCACCCACCAGGACATGATGTACCGGGCGGGCGGCGGCACCGCCTGCGGCGGAAAGGCTTAAGCCAGCAGGGCTTCGGCCCGGTCGGTCCGCAGGTGCAGCGCCGTGCGGCCGTCGCGGCTGGTCGACACCAGCCCGGCCCCGCGCAGCACGCCCAGGTGCTGCGAGATCGCCCCGGCCGTGACGCCCAGCCGGATGGCCAGATCCGTCGTCGTCGCGGGCTGCGCGAGGGTCGTCAAGATCTCCGCTCTGGTACGCCCGACGAGCGCGGCCAGGGCATCGGAAACGGGTTCGGGCCGCTCCCACAGGGTCGCCACACCGCGAGCGGGGTAGCGCAGGGTGCCGGCCGCGACCGGGCGGACCGACGCGGTGACGCGCGGCCAGCAGAACACACTCGGGCAAAGGATCAGCCCGTTCCCGTTGAGCCGCACCGGCTTCTTGTCGTACGGCGGGCGCCGCGGATGGACGTGGAGCACCCCGTCGAGGAAGCGCACCTCGTCGTGCAGACCCGCGAAGAGCCCCTCGATGCCGCCCTGCGCCAGCAGCCCCGCCCGGTACGCGATGTCGGCCTCCAGTACCCGCCGCATTCGAGTCCAATGTGGTGCGATCAGGGCTTCGTAGCAGGCTTCGAGGGCGTCCGCCGCAGCGCGCAGGCCGTCTCGCGGCTGCTCCGCCAAGCGCCGGGTCCGCGGGGTGTCGACCTGGAGCGTGCTCAGCTCTTCGCGTACCCGTGCGGTCGAAACGGACTTGATCCGACGGAGCTCGTCGCTGAGCGCGGGCAGCCGGACGTCCGGAGCGGGCAGCAGGAACGCGGGCTTGAACCGGTCGTTCGCGGCCAGATCGAGCAGGAGATCCACCCCCGGACCGGCAGGTACGCGCGGCCGCGCCCACCGGGTCCACGGCAGGTGGACGGCGTGGACGCCGGGCCGATGGAGCGCGGCGAGCGCGAAGACCGTCTCGTACGCGGGCGAGACGGCGAAGCGCACGCGGGCCAATTCGAGCCCGTCGAGCGGGATGCGCAGAGCCATGACCCCAATTTAGCGTCCGCTAAATCGTGGCCGCGTTCGACGAGTTCGCCGCAGCATCCCCGGCATGACGGCACTTCTCGAAACCCCGGTCCGGCGCGCCCGGCGCGACTGGCGCCTACTGTGGAGCGCGGGGGCGATCTCCAGCCTCGGCGACGGCGCGTTCCTCGCCGCGGTGCCGCTGCTCGCGGCGACGATGACCACCGACCCGCGGCTGATCGCCGGGGTGACCGCCTGGGGCACGCTGCCCTGGCTGCTGGCGGCGCTGCCGGCCGGAGCGGTCGCCGACCGGCTGGACGCCCGGCGGACGCTCACGGTCGTCCAACTCGCCCAGGCGCTCCTGATCGGGGTGCTGGCCGTCCTCGTGACAGTGCGGTCCGGCGGCATCCTCGCCGTGTACGCCGTCGCGTTCGCGGTCGGGCTGGCCGAGACGCTCGCGAAGGTGTCCGGCCAGCGGCTGCTTCCCGCGGTCGTCGACCCGGCCGACCTGGAGAAGGCCAACGGCCGGCAGAACGGGGCGCTCTTCGCCAACCGGCAGTTCCTCGGCCAGCCGCTGGGCGCGTTCCTGTTCTCGGTCGCCGCCGGGCTGCCGTTCTGGGTTGACGTCGCGTCGTTCCTGGTCTCGGCGCTACTGGTCCACCTCATCGGCCGTTCCTCCCGCGCTGCTTCGGGCGCTGTTTCCGGCGTTTCCTCCGGCGCTGGTTCCGGCGCTGCTTCTGGCGTTTCTTCCCGCGCTGGTTCCGGCGCTGCTTCTGGCGTTTCTTCCCGCGCTGGTTCCGGCGCTGCTTCTGGCGTTTCCTCCGGCGCTGTTTCCGGCGGGTCGGCTGGGCGGTCGGCTCGGGCTCGGCGGTCGGCTGGGCGGTCGGCTCAGCGGTCGGCTGGGCGGTCGACTCAGCAGTCGGCTGGCCGGTCGGCTGGCCGGTCGGCTGGGCGGTCGACTCAGCCGTCGGCTGGCCGGTCGCTTCGGCGGGAGATCACCGCCGGTGTGCGGTGGCTGGCCTCGCATCGGCTGCTCCGGACCCTGTCCCTGCTGGCGGGCGTGGCGAACCTCGCCAACTTCCTGGCGATGGCCACCTTCGTGCTCTTCGTGCGCGATCGGCTCGGCGTCTCGGACGCGGCGTACGGGGTGGTCGTGGCGCTGACCGGAATCGGCGGCGTGCTCGGCAGCTTCCTGAGTGGACGGATCGTCGGCCGGTTCGGCGGGCGGCGTACCGTGACGACGACGCTGTTCGTGACGCCGACGGCGATGATCGTCCTCGGCCTGTACGCCCACGACATCGTGACCCTGACCGCACTGGCCGCCGTCACGACGTTCAGCGCCTCACTGTGGAACGTCGCCGTGATGTCGGTGCGTCAGCGCGCCGTGCCGGCCGACCTGATGGGCCGGGTCGCCAGCGTCGGCCTGCTCGTGGCCTTCGGAACGCAGCCGATCGGCGCGCTGCTCGGCGGCTACGTCGCACAGTGGTGGGGGCTGGCCGCCCCGTGGATCGTGGCCGGGGTTCTCCGTCTCGTCGCGGCCGTCGCTTCGCTCCGCCCGCTCGCTGCCTGGCCTCGCTCGTGACGGCCGCCCGCGCTCCCACCGCCCACCCGCGCTCCCACCGCCCGCCCGCGCTCCCGACGCTCCCGTCTGGCCCCGTTGATCATGGGCTTTGCACCCCTGACACGCCGTCGATACCGCAGTTAACTCCATGATCAACGCGACGGGGGGTGGGGGTGGGGGTGGGGTGGGGGCGCGAC